>JAJRSW010000098.1 GCA_024278595.1 Fidelibacterota bacterium
CTCATCACGAGACAACATGACTTGTCAGCAACTGAAGAACTCAGGATGTCATTCATTAGATGACTGGAATTATACAGGCAACTACAGGAAATGCTGACCAGAGGCCAATCAGCATAAGTACATCGTTTTCATCAAAGATCAGAAAAACGAATGAGGTATTAGGGGGGACGCTCGTCAAGGAACTATCTTTAAAAAGATGGGTTAGGAAGCTTTTTTCTCTTGACTTTCTTTTTCATAGAAGACACCAAGTTTTAAAAAATAGATGCTTATCAAAAATTATCACTCACAGATGCAAATAATTCTGTCTAAAACGACCTTGTTCATAACTTTAATAATCTTCGTGGCTTAGTGTCTTCGTGGCAATAATTCATGAATAATGCAGGATAGCCTGGTTTTGGAGGCCCCATCATGGTTTGGATGTTTGAAAGTCACTCTTATATTTCAAGTAAATTCGAACTAAAGGTGAAACAGCCTCAATGTCTCAAGGCCGAAGTCAGATCAGTCGCGTTACTCGTTCAAAGACTGTCGCAAAGAACAGTTACAACAACATGAGTAGATGGTATGACTTGATCGCAGGTACCAGTGAATGGAAGTTTGTCAAAATTGGATTAGACCTTTTAGAGGCAGCCTCAGGCGAAGTTGTATTGGATATTGGCTACGGAACAGGTAAAAGTGTCCTGACCCTGGCACATTCCGTTGGAGCAACTGGACAGGTCTACGGCCTAGATCTGTCCGAGGGTATGCAGGGCATTGCTGGTGATCGCCTCAAGCGGGCAGGATTATCAGAAAGAGTCGATCTTAGAGTCGGCGATGCTGCAAAACTTCCTTTTGAAGACCAGCACTTTGATGCTGTCTTTACCAGCTTTACACTGGAGCTATTCGATACCCCTGAGATCCCGATTGTATTGCGAGAATGCCATAGAGTACTTCGCAAGAACGGTCGCTTGATCCTTGTTTCAATGTCAAGAGCAGGTGATGAAAACCTGGCTGTTAAAATGTACGAGTGGGCGCATGTGCAGTTCCCCAAGTATGTTGATTGTCGTCCCATATATGTGACCGAGTCGTTGACAGAGACAGGCTTTCAAGTGGCTGAGAGCAGCAGTTTTAAAATGTGGGGATTACCGGTTGAGGTTGTTCTGGGAATTCCTGTCTGACCCCCTTTAGCACAAATTTGGGTGTCTGCTTAACCAGGCATTTAATATTAATAAGGTAAGGAGATAGCATGTCAAACGCTAAGAACGGAGTGTCGTCCAGGCAAACAGTCTTTTCATTTCTAAAGATCGGAACCTGATCTGAGACCTTGATCGCGCTTTTGATACACCACTGGAACCCGAAGAACATGCAGCAGTTCCCTTTGCCGGGGGGATCAAACAACATGGCTACCAGTGTGGGATGATCTGGGGCTCGGTCCTGGCAGCTGGTGCCCAGGCCTACAAAGTGCATGGTTCGGGTCCAGAGGCAGAAACCCGTGCGGTGCAGGCCGCCCAGAAGCTGGTAGACACCTTTCAAGCTGACAATGATGAGATCAACTGCTATGAGATCACTGAGATTGACAAGTCGTCCTCCATCACCCACAGCCAATTTCTCCCGCGGGTGACATGTAAGAGTGTCCCCGCTGCAACCGGGATGTTCCACTTATCTTACACCACTGACCCTGGTGGTTTTTAGAGTATAAGATCCTTACTTCAGTATTCCCAACTGTCGGTATTTTTTCTGGTACTTCCTGTACAGTGTTTTATGGCGATCATTCATGTCGGTGGTCGATCCAAAAATAAATGCCTGCTCCACATGGGATGTAATTTCCAGGATGTCACCATCAGCAATGAACAATGAAGCCTCTTTGCCAACATCCAATGAGCCAATCCGATCAGCAACGCCGAGGATCTCCGCAGCGGAAAGGGTAATGGATCGCAAGGCCACATCCAAGGGCAAACCGAAGGCGGCTGCCATGGCGGCATGGTTGGGTAGATCTCTGACATGGGGTGCTTGAAAAGCATTTCCGGCTGTGGAAATACAGAAGGATACACCTGCTTCATGTAAACGGGCTGGCAGGGCATAGGCCTCACGATAATCACTATTCCTGCGCCGGGGTAACCGCAGGATCCCTTCCACGATTACGGGTATCTGGTTGTCTACGAGAATTTGAGTCACCCGCCAGGCATCCCAGCCACCCACAATGACTATTTTTAAATCCTGTTTGATCGACCAAAGGACGGCAGCTTCAATCTGACGGGCATCAAAAGCATGCACGAAGAATGGTTTTTCGCCATTCACGTAGGGTATCATTGCCTCCAAACGCAGATCATGGGCAACATCGTGTGGACGTTTATTGGGAGAATTGTCCATCATGGTTTGATAGTGACGCACACGATCGATCAATACATCCAATTCTTTTAGCGCTTTAAGGCGGTTTGCCTCCTGGTCTTTAACCGATGTCTTGAAATCGGGGTTAGGATTGATCCTCATATTTGGCCAGTTGATATGCAAGGCAGTTGGATGATTAGCCGTTGCATCTTCCCAGGTCCAGCCATCCATTGCCATGAGGGAGGACTGCCCGGTAATCACCCCACCTGATGGCGTTGTATTTACAAAAAGAACACCGTTTGACCGGGTGATGGGGATCAGCTCAGAATCAGGGTTGTAACTCGCATTGGCTCGTACTTCCGGTGTGTTTCCACCGACCTCGTTATAATCAACTGTGGCCCGGACAGCGGATACTTCCACTAATCCGAGTGTGGATATACTGGCAATTAATCCCGGATAAATATGTTTCCCATGCGCATCAATGACGACCATCTCTGGACCGGGATCAATGGATTTCGCCATGCGGGTAATGATCCCCTTATCGAACAGAATATCAGTTTGCTCTAAAACACCCTGCGATACGGTATGCAGTGTGCCATTTTGAATTAAGATGGGCTTTTTCTGAGCAGGGGCTGGAATTTGATCAGAAGCAAATATCATAGAAAAAGCTATTAGAAGAGTGATAATAATGGTTCTCATTTTAGACCTTCTTCCCATAAAACATCATCGTGTGCCAGGCAATTATGATCTGATTCATCCAACGGTGGGGGTGGCTCAAGGGGTGTATTACCCCGGTCTTCGGTCAAAAGTATCTTCTGGATCAATTTTGAGCGCAGTGCTTTATCACGAGCCAGCAATGCGGCATCTTTTTTATGACTGAAATATTGTAGTCCATCGATCCAGGTTTGTTCACAGATAGTTTGGGTTGATAAGGGATGGCCGGTCCAAACCACAAAATCGGCATCTTTGCCCTCCTCCAACGACCCCACCCAGTTATCAATTTTCAGTTGTTTTGCTGGATTGATCGTGACTGTATTTAGCGCATCGATCTCGGACATGCCACCATACTTGACCCCTTTTGCCGCTTCCAGGTTCATACGGCGGGCCAGTTCACCGGAATCACTGTTGAATGAGACCAACACACCGGCGTCCTGCATGAGAGTCCCATTATAGGGAATGGCATCATAAACTTCAAATTTGTAAGCCCACCAGTCGGTGAACGTTGAAGCTCCGGCACCATGTTCCGCTATCCTTTCAGCGACTTTGTAGCCTTCCAGAACATGCTGGAATGTGCCGATGGTAAAACCAAAATCCTCTGCGACCCGGGAAAGCATCAGGATTTCATCCTGGCGATATGAATGGCAATGTACCAGACGCTCACCAGCTAAAACTTCCACCAGGGCGTCCAACTCAAGATCCTTCCTGGGGGGCACCAGAGTTTTGCGCCACTTTGAAGTTTTATGATAAACCTGCCAGTTGTTTTGGTAATCCCTGGCGCGGGTAAATGCGTCTCGGAGAATTTGCTCCACACCCATCCTTGTTTGCGGGTAGCGAGTTTTAAAATCATCCCCCCAGTTGGATTGTTTTACATTCTCACCCAGGGCAAATTTGATTCCCTGGGGTGCCTGTTTTAAGATCAAACCTTTGGCATTTGAGCCCCAGCGCAGTTTTATTACGGCGTTTTGCCCACCGATCGTATTTGCGGATCCATGTAAAATATTTATGGTCGTCAGTCCACCTGCCAATTCCCGATAAATATTTATATCATCAGGATCAAGAACGTCCTGGATCCGCACCTCTGCCGTAACACTCTGGGCGCCCTCATTGATGGACGCTGCAGCAGAATGACTATGACAGTCAATTAGGCCAGCGGTGATGAATTTGCCACGACCATCGATCACCACAGGGTTGTTTTTCGGGGGTTTGATATGCTGAGCGATCTGCTTGATCTTTCCATCAACGACCAGCATATCCCAGCCTTTAAGAATGCCTTTGGGACCCGATGTCCAAATTGTAGCATCATTTATAAAAACGGAATGGGGTTGGTCTGGGATTTGCTCAAGTCCATACGCTCCTTCTGGATAAACAACCACCAGATCGCTGGCAGAATCTTCAATGATCTCAGGTTCGTCTGTTGGGAATAATATGAAATTAGTAGCGGTCCAGGAGAATTCATCATCATTGGCCTGGACGACCGTCCCCCTCAAAATATCATTTGCCAATATTCCTGTAAATCTGCTGACACCCGCTATATTATTGGTGTCCAGCTCAACACTCCAGGAAACTCGATTACCGTCCAAGTTCAGATGTTTCAGGACCAGGGTGGTTTTCTCAAATATGAGTGCTCCGGATAGTTTGGAAGGCTTCCCTTTGAATTCTAAATGACCCGTTAATCCCTTGAGCGAGAAATCCCATTTTCCCGGGAGCAATAGATCTGCCGCTGGTTCAACATCATACTTATTCCCCCGGATCCAAACCGATCTAACCGGATTTGAATCATCAAAATAGTTACCCTCTACCACAACCAAACTGGCCTGATATCCGGGTTTTATTTTCCCGTGGGTCTTGGATAACCCAAACTGCTTGGCAGGTGCGGTTGTGAGGCCTGCCAGAGCAGCATCTTCACTTAATCCGCGACGTACTGCCGCAGATAGGTTCTTGCGAAATTGTTCACGTTTTTTTAATCCCTTGGTTGTAAATCCGATCTGAACACCTGCAGCGACCAATTTTCTGGCATTATCAGGCGCAAGATCCCAGTGTTTTAGCTGATCTGTAGTGTACTGATTGGCTCTGAATGGCTTGCTAATGTCTGGTTTGCCGGGGAAGTTGACGGGCAGAATTATAAATGGTTTTTCTTTTGAAATTTCAGATAGTCGTCGATACTCAAATCCAGAGCCAAGCAGCCAGAGCTTTAGCCCAAACTCTCTGGCGATATCCATGGCCCTCAAGGCCGCAGCTTCTTGGCCTGTTTTTATTATAAATGGAGTTTTATCCGCCTGCGCTTTGGCCAGGACCTTTAGGGCCAGATTTGCTTTAATAGATTCATTTTTATCTGGATGCTTGGCATAAATAGCTTGAGATCTTCCATACCAATCAGCATCGTAGAGGGTTTGACGCATAACAGCAATGGTCCCCAGGAGCGATCCCGGGTAATCGCGTGAGCCCCAGGCTCTGTTCTTAAAATCCAGGACCTGACTTACAACAGGAACCGCAATGCTGTTATCATCATCCAAATCAATCACAGAGGATTGTCCGCGGAAAATTCCGTCATCAGGAACGGCATGGATTTGTGTAAAACCAAGAGATCGAAGATCATTGACCACCTTGGTATCCGGCGAATAGTAGTCGGAAGCGACCCATTCAGGGTGAACCAGGTCGATCCAGTGGGAACGAGCAGTTTGTTTGACCTCTTTCGTTTTAACTTCAAACCAGCCATCAATGAATCCGGCATATATTTGAGCACCCTGCAGGTCAATAATTGTAGCATCTTTCGGAACCGAGATTCTTGAACCAACCTGTTCGATGATGCCATCTCTCATGGCGATGGATGCATTAGAGATCGTATTTCCAGGCTCGATATGCACGGTGGCATTTTGCAGCACAAATACCCGTGGATTAACATGCATGATATCGATCAATGGTTCTGTCTGACCGAACAGGAGCCCTCCGCAGGAAACCAAAAGTATTAATATTTTCATAATACACCTATAATTTATAACGTTTGAAACTCCATATCTGAACCGACTTAGATCAATGAGCTGTATGTCCATATTCTATTCCATTGTGTGTCTATGAAGTCACTTAATATGTATTTTAGCGAGGATCATGCAACTCTAATTATTGTTGTGCTAATAGGTATCATTGAGCAAGATTCAGGCGGTAATATAGTTGATGAATATACGCTCATCGATCCAACCGGCGGTAGCGCTGATGATGTGGTTGCCTTGAAATTATCCTATTGGTTTGGCCAATAAGGAATAATTAATACCATTTTCAGTTCCAAATGCACTGAGGAAATAGATTTTTTTTCAATCCTCAAATCTTTTGCATAGCGACGCGCATTGAGCTTTTCGACGGCTAGCTATCCTAGAGATTAGAGGTGCATTAAAAATGGAGAAGGTGCAGAGTTAACCACGCGGATGGAGCTGCAATTGGTATTAAACCGGGGCTGAAATTACGAAAGCAGCCATTCAGATACGTTAGTATTTACCGGCTTGGACTCCTATTCGTATGATCGTGACCCTGGCCGGGAGCCATAGTTATTGAGCGATCTCCATCTGGTTTTACGGCTTGCAAGATAGCATCAATCTCTATCCCAGATTCATCCAGGGATTTTCCAATTATTAAGAATCTTTGACTTTTACGCCACAATTACATGTCTAAAAATACCAATTTTAAAGATGGAGTCCGGTCTTCTTATTGAAATTCCATGCTAGCATTTTCAACCGAGCTATTCCACTTAACCCCTTCAGATCTGAAATTTTGATTTAAATGGATATCCAACATCGTCCTGCTTTGCGATCCCGCAAGCGCCTCTCGCAGCTTGATACCCTTGTATTGGTATGTGAACCACAATTGTTCTATGTAGCTAGGATATAGCGAATTAGGCCCATATTGGCTTTGCTGGACTTAAAAAATGGGTTATCCTAGAGTTAATCCGCATGATGGCATTATTAAGTTCAATATTAAACTGGTATGCTTGGATAGCGAGCAGTTGCAGGAGTGAAAACTTGGCAAGCACCGCCAGTTGATTATCGCAAACATTGCGCTCCCTGAAGCTATTTGGTATTGTTATTGCACTAATTGACAATAACAATTAATGTATCACAACCGAGAAGGGAGAAAGTATGACTAAAAGAATAGCTTTCGCATTTTTTTGTGTAATCCTGTTGGCGTTTGTGGCTTGTGAACCCGAGGAGAAAATCGTCGAAGTCGAAGTAATTGTCGATAATACACTTTATGTCACAGTATCGGCAGATATGGTAGACAATATCGTCCAGGGGACTACTGTGACCTTGTACGCCGTTGATTCAGTCGCAAATATTACACCGGGAGATTTGACCTATAGCTGGTTCTCCTCAGATGGGGACATGCTGGTTGCAGAAGGTGATACGGTGCAGTGGAGAGCACCTGATGAAGCAGGTTCCTATACGGTGACTGTGCATGCCACCGATGGTACAAATATTGGGATTGGCACCATTAATCTTGGTGTGGAAGTATTCGCAGCAACTGTGGATCCCTATTTTGTGGGTGACGGAACTTGCGCCGGATGTCATAGCAGTACTCATACTGCCTGGGCTGAAACGGGTCATGCTCACGCCTGGTCCTCGCTTATGTCCAATGATTATGCTGCGTCCTACTGCTATCCTTGTCACTCGGTCGGATTTGATGATGTTAGTGGTAATTCTGGATACGACGAAGCACCTATCCTTAAATTTGTCAATGTTCAATGCGAGAGTTGCCACGGGCCAGGATCAACCCATGCTACCTCCCTGTCTCCAGCAGACATTGCCTATGATTATGATGCTGCTTCCTGTGGCTCCTGCCACGAAGGGTCACACCATCCTTATCTAAGCGAATGGGAAGACTCTCCTCACAATTATTCTGCTGAATCTGCTCATGGTGCACCAGTAAACGGTGGTTGCGAAGGCTGTCACGAAGGTGTAGCCGCGGCCCGTCGTCTTGAGGGTGATCTATCTGTTTTCTTTGGTGGAGCAGCTTACGGATCTCCGGCTCGTGATGATACCCTGGCCTATCCCATTGCTGGTATTACCTGCCAGGTTTGTCATGACTCTCATGATGCTACCAATCCTGGACAGATCCGGACGGTTGCTGATGTTCAATTGGTCGATGCCAACGGCGAAACCCCTATTATCACCGATGGCGGTGTTGGTAAGCTCTGTATGCAGTGCCACCATGCCCGTCGAGCCGCCGAAAGTCAGATCGAGAATGGCTATGCTCATTTCGGCCCCCATGCCAATCCACAAGCTGACTTCATGGCTGCCAAGAGTGCTTATCATGGCGTGGCTGATGCCAGCTTTGCCTGGACCGGCCCCAGTCACCTGAATGTCCAGAACAGTTGTAAAACCTGTCATATCAATATGGTGGAGTATAATCCGACTGATGGAGCCATTACCGGTCACACCTTTGAACCCACCGTCGAAGCCTGCGCCAATTGCCATGGTACGATCACTTCCTTTGATGAGATCATGGCTCTGGAGGATTTTGATGGTGATGGAACTGTGGAAGGGGTCCAAAGTGAAGTTGGTGGCCTGTTGCACCTGCTTGAAGCAGCCTTTGTTGCCAATGGTCTTGACACAACCGGTACGAGTTATATGGGTGCTCTGGGTGACACCCTCAGGTCAACCTACGTGGTACGTGAAGCTGGATACAACTACGCTTTTGTCGAAGATGATAAAAGTATGGGTGTCCATAATCCTGATTATGCGATCCAGTTGCTCCAACAAAGTTATTTTCATCTGACCGGTGCCATGCCGGCCAATGCCTACATTCTTGAAGGTGATGTCATGACAACGGAGTATTCTGTGAAGTAGTCTCGAAAAGTTAGTGATTTGAAACAGAAGCCCTCGGTTTTCCCGGGGGCTTTTTGTTGGATCGGTTTTCCCAAAAAGATCGTGCCACCCTGGTTATTCAAAAATCAACATTTGACCGTGATCAGGGTTTGTTAGTTTTGGATTGTGCCATAAATAAATTCCTATTTTGTCCCTGACCCATGCTATTTTAGCTGACCATAATCGTTCAGGATAAGTAAGCGAAGCAGAAATACAGGAACTGATCCATGTCCGGCACAAAATACATTTATACCATTGACCTGGGAACCGGTGGACCCAAAGTAGCTCTGATCTCCACCCATGGTAAAGTCCTTGCCCATGAATTTGAAGCCACCAGTCTTGATCTGCTTCCCCTTGGTGGGGCGGAACAGGACCCCGGTGAATGGTGGCAAGCCATCACGAATGCCAGCAAACGACTCATGCAGCAGAACGAGATCCCGCTGGAAGATATCATTGCGGTGAGTTGTACCGCTCAATGGTCGGGGACCGTCGCTGTGGATAAAACGGGTGACCATCTCATGAATGCGGTAATCTGGATGGATTCGCGGGGTCAGCCCTACCTGGATAAAATAACCGGTGGACCACTCAAATTTGAGGGCTATGGGATTCATAAAGTTCCCACCTGGATTCGCAAAACAGGTGGTCTACCCACTAATTCCGGCAAAGATCCCATTGCTCATATCCTGTATATCAGAGCAGAACATCCCGAGATCTATGAGCAGACCTACAAGTTTTTAGAACCCAAGGACTGGATAAATCTCAAGCTGACTGGTATTTTTGCCGCTACCTTTGACTCCATCACCCTGCATTGGGTAACCAACAATCGTGATATCGCTAATGTTTCTTACAGTGAGAAACTGTTGAAAATGTCAAGCCTGGAACGCAGTAAATTACCGGATCTGGTTGCTCCAGCCAGCATCCTGGGGCCCTTGAAAAGTGAAATTGCCCGGGAATTGGGTCTGAATCCTGGGATCCCTGTGACCACTGGCACGCCCGATCTGCAGTCTGCAGCAGTGGGTTCCGGGGCAGTGAAGGATTTTGAAGGACATCTGTATATTGGTACATCCGCCTGGCTGACCTGCCACGTACCCTATAAGAAAACCGATCTGTTTCATAATATGGCCTCCTTACCATCAGCTATTCCCAGACGCTATTTTATTGCCAATGAACAGGAGGCCGGGGGCGCTTGTTTGACCTGGCTCAAGGATAATGTGTTGTTTCATCCCGATGAATTGATGGTCGAGTCTAAACAAGACAATGTTTATCAGGCGTTTGATCGGATCGTCGAAAAAACTGCTGCAGGGAGTCAGGGGGTAATCTTCACGCCCTGGTTAAATGGTGAGCGGACTCCGGTTGAGGATCATTTAATTCGTTCTGGTTTTCACAATATTTCATTGCATACCACTCGGGAGCATCTCATTCGGGCAGTTTTTGAGGGGGTGGCCTTTAATTCCCGCTGGTTACTCCAGTATGTCGAGAAATTCATCAAACGCCCCTTTCCCCAGCTAAACATGATCGGTGGTGGTGCAAATTCCCATATCTGGTGTCAGATCCATGCCGATATTCTCCAGCGACCCATCCGACAGGTGAAAGATCCCATTCTGGCGAATTCACGAGGGATGGCCTTTGTGGCTGCTGCTGCTCTGGGGCTGGCAAATTTTGACCAGATTTCAGATAATATCGAAATATCAAATACTTATGAGCCCAACCCTGAGACCCAAAAACTGTATGATGAATTGTTTACAGAATATTTGAATATATACAAATCAACGCGCAAAATTTACCAGCGCCTGAATCGGAGTCCTTCTTCCTGACATGCTGAAAGCTCAGGTCATAGCCAAAATCTTGTTAGCAGATATGCTCTCACCCTTAGGTAGTGAAGTTTAAATGGGATATTTAAACCCGACACTAAGACCCTCATCCGTAAAGATCTGTGTTGATCTGTGGTCCCAGAAATGAATCGGTATGAAAGTATCTATAAAATGCGAAAGCTTCCCAAATGGATCCAGTAAAGTTTCTAAGCACCAAGATGAACTGGGTTCCCCCGGGTCTTATGACCATCCTGGAAAAGCTGCTGCGGAAAATTCCCCGGGTGCAGCAGATGATGGAAGCCGAATATGATAAGGTGCTGACGGATTTCGAGGACTCGCTCAATCCCTACCGGGATGTATTCCCCATCAATAAACGGATCCCCCCTGAAGGACGTGAACACTCTGACGTGCTAACAGAATTGAAAGCCATGAAGACCAGGGAAGCAGCTCGCTGGCAGGATGGCTTTGCCTCCGGAGCCGTCTATCACGGAGATGCGCAGCATATAAATTTTTTAAATCAGGTCTATGCCCTCCATTCTCAGAGCAATCCCCTTCATGCCGACCTCTGGCCCAGCACGACGAAATTCGAGGCGGAGATCGTCTCCATGACCGCAAACATGCTGGGAGCGGAAATTGCTGTGCAGAATTCAGCGTTGGGGCTGGGAACTGAGATCTGCGGCACTGTAACCTCTGGTGGAACAGAAAGTATTTTGCTGGCCATGAAGACCTACCGCGACTGGGCTCGCGACCAAAAGGGTATTCGCAGACCCAACATGGTAGTTCCTGAAACAGTCCACGCTGCTTTTGACAAAGCCGCTCAGTATTTCAAGATTAAAAAGATAAGCGTGCCAGTCGATTCCAGTTACCGGGTCGATCTCAGTGCTCTGAAACAAGCTGTGAATCGTAATACGATCGTGGTGGTGGGCTCCACACCCTCCTTTCCCCATGGTGCCATTGATCCCATCCCTGAAATCTCTGAATTTGCCTGGCAACGCGGGATCGGTTGTCATGTGGATGCCTGCCTGGGAGGTTTTGTGTTACCCTGGGCCAGGAAATTGGGTTATGACGTACCTGATATTGATTTTCGGTTACGGGGAGTGACCTCTATATCGGCAGACACCCACAAATATGGCTATGCCGCCAAGGGAACCTCTGTGGTCTTGTATCGGGGTGAAAAATTACGCCATTATCAATACTACACCATCGGAGATTGGCCGGGGGGGCTATATCTGTCGCCTACTTTTGCCGGTAGCCGTCCCGGAGCCCTCAGTGCTGCCTGCTGGGCGGCCATGCTGGCCATGGGTGAAGCTGGTTATCTGGAAAGCACCCGGGCTATTCTGGAGACTGCCCAACTGATCAAAACAGGTATCCAGGCTATTCCTGACCTGAAGATCATGGGGGATCCGCTGTGGGTGATCGCCTTCGCATCCAGCACCCTGAATATTTTCCGCATTATGGATGAAATGGCAGCCAGCGGCTGGAGTTTAAACGGTCTGCATCGTCCTAATGCGATTCATCTGGCGGTCACCCTGAGACATACCAAACCGGGTGTGGCGGAGCGATTTTTGGCTGACCTGGAGTCAGCAGTCGCCACTGTCCGGTCCAATCCATCTGATACGGGAAAAATGGCACCGGTCTACGGGATGGCGGCAACCATGCCCTTTCAGGGGATAATCAGTGATATTCTAAAACGCTATCTGGATGCCCTGTATAAGGTGGATTGATCTAGGAGTTAATTTAAGTGTTCTGATCCCTTGGGCAGTCTCGGGTGTGAGTTTCCTGTTTTTACACAAAACGAGTATCCCCTATGGTGGCAGGTCGTGATCTGCAATGACATTTTAGCAAGCATAGCCGATTATGATGAAAAGTTGGATCGCTCCTGACGGGAGGTCCCAGGTAAAACGGGGTAAAAACCGTCACATATATTTTGTGAAGACAATTGAAATATTTCTACACCGAATTTATTGCATGTGAATATTTAACAGCCAGTTACCTTAAGTTTGTTGCTCTTAATAACTCTTGCCATCAGCATGTTTTATTTTTAAAATAGTGTACTGGCGAATACAGATAAATAGCATCAAGGAGAACGCTATTTAAATGGAGACCAGTAAAACCTATGAAGAATCTCGAAGCAAAAACACCCCTTTATACTCTGCGCATTGCTGCAGAACTATCAGGAGTTTCAAAATACTCTATCCGACAGTACGTTGATAAAGGTTTGATCATCCCCTTTAAAACAGAAACAGATCGACATTTATTTTCTCAGATCGACATAAAACGACTCATGAGTATCAGAACTGATCTGACTGCTAATGGCTTAAACATAGCCGGGATCAAACGGGTGATGGCTCAAACACCCTGCTGGCTGATCAAACCATGTACTGAGGCCGAGTACTCTAATTGTGACGCCTACTCTTCCTCAAATTCACCTTGTTGGGAAGCTAGCATTAAAGGACCCCTATGCCAGGAGACTGAATGTCACAGTTGTAATGTGTATCAGCTGGTGGAACGGGTTGATGATCTGAAGGAATTATTTAAAGACTTCGGAGAGTATAACCCTCATTCGTGATGTAAATTCAGTTTTTAAACAATACCCTACGCCGTTGTAGGGCAAACCTCGGGGGATACGAGGAGAATCCGCGTGAAAAATGTTACCGTATTAATGTTAATCCTGTCCCTCATTTTTGTGGGCTGTGAATCAAACGATGATGGAGAAACCCCTGTCGATTTTATGGTCACTTCAGTTACAACTCCGCCGACACTCGATGGGGTAGGTGGTGATGCCGCTTGGGCTGAAGCCACAACCTACCTTGTTAAAGTTGGTGAAAGTGAAGATTATGCCAACGCCTTTGGTGTGGTTGATGTAAGCTTGACCGCCGTTAAAACTGCCACCGATTTATATCTAAAAGCGGTCTGGGATGATCCTAGTGCCACCGAAAGCGTGGCCAAAAACCAATGGGGCTATACCGGTGGCGCCTGGGAAAAAACCGGTAATGAAGATCGGCTTTTCTTTTTCTTTGACATGGGCGAAAATGGCAGCGAAGGCGCAAATTGTGCAACCATGTGCCATACAGGTGGAGTCCAGGAGGGTATGTGGACCGCCAACGGAATAGTTGACCAATGGCACTGGAAAGCAGCTCGTACAGCTCCCATCAATCATGCCGATGATAAACACATCAATAATGTTTACGAAGGCCTAGGCGATGGTGGTCAACATGGAGATGCAAAAACCATTGGTCTCTACAACGACAATAAACTGGATGACATGCCAAAGTATACGGGACCACTCACCGACGGGTTCCTGATCCTGCCAGCGGATAGTAATGCCGCAGACTATTTTACTCCTTTTAATTCAAGCACGACCACTGGTAGCTACCGAGGGTATTGGTTGAATGAAAATGCCGATGGAAGTCGTGCTGATGTTACAGCTTACTCAAACTTTAGCAGTGGTAGGTGGACGGTAGAGTTCAAACGGGCTCTGGACACCGGTAATGCAGATGATGTTGTTTTTGGCTCTGGTAATATCGAAATGACCATGGCTATTACCGATGACTCCGGTGGTCATCACAGTGGATCTGCTCCATTTGACATGAAGTTCTAATTTCCTAAGCTAGTCTCCATGCGGGGGCGTTGATAATCCGATGCCCCTGTATCTAGCTAATATTTACAACCTCATTTTCCAGCTTGACTGATATTAGGACTTATGCAGCCAATCCGTAATAAAATGGTGGGCCAGATCTGTTTGATATCGATCCTGGTCATGAGCAGCTTCGGCAGCCCACGGCTCCAGGGTCTCTTCAATACAGGCATGTATTCTTTTACCAGAAGTGGTGCCAACGACAGTACTCTATTCCATACCAGACTGCATCAATCATTGTCCCTAAACGCTCGTGACCTGGCTCTGAAAGACAGTCAGCTCAGGATCTCTGGGATTTTCTATATGGATCCACTTAATTCATTTTCGAATGAACCGGGTTTTCACATCTATCGGCTGTCCTATCAGACAAAATGGTTCGATCGTCAATTAAGCATTGATCTGGGTCGTCAATTCATCTATAGCATCACGGCCACCAAGCGTATTGATGGTATTCAAACGGTCTGGAACAGGTCTGCGCTATCCCTGAAGATATTTGCCGGAGGTTATCTGCCAGGGCTGGGGACAACCTACAGCCCAATAGCAGATCATCTGCTGGGAGCTGATCTGCTCTGGAAATTCAAACCGGGGTTCAACCTGGGGGTGGGGGTATCAGAACTTGGTCGGGATCGCACGACTTATGAGGTCATCGGTCTAAGGAATGGGGATATCTCCGTAACCAGCTCGGCCCGTCAACGTCTGGGATATCAATTCAATTGGCATACAAAAAGATTTTCCACCTATTTCCGGGCTCGCAACGACCTGTTCAGTCTAGAACTTCAGGATCTACGGGCGCGTGTGAGTTACCGGGGAGATCGAATCAGATCATTCTCTCTGGAATATCTACATCGTGAACCCCAGGTTCTGGAGAATTCCATTTTTTCAGTATTTGACGGATATGCCAGTCAACAAATTCGCAGCCAGCTCTCCATATCAATAAATTCAGATCTCATTGCCCACTTCCGGATAAAACATATTCAGTTTGAATCTAATCGATCCGACCAGTTATCTGCTGCGCTGGGATACAAAATGATCCGGTTGGATTTACGCCACCAGCAAGGCTATGGTGGTGAATATAATCATATAATTATCAGTACGAACCTGGCCATGGGTCAAAGTCGAGTCTATGGAAAACTAAACCTGGGAAATTTTAAACTGTTGGAAGGTGAATCTCAAGACCTGGCCACCGCCTTACTTGGCCTCCACATTCCAATTGGCAGACAATTCCAGTTAAAGCTTGAAGGTCAGGCTCTCAGGAATATTTATTATCAGTACGATAGTCGCTTATACCTGGGACTCAGGTACCGATTATGAAAGTAAATCCTACGCTCAAACAGTCATTTCTGGTTTGTATTTTATTAATGACCACACTGCTGGCCCAGTCGAAACCACCAACCACCTTAACATTTGACCATGATCTGCACGTTAATGAGGAGGATGTGGAATGTTTGGACTGTCACCCATCTGATAGAGTTGAGTCAAGCCAGATTACCTCTGAGCGGCTCCTGCCTGATGAAGAGGCTTGCATGGAATGTCATGATGACTGGCAGGATGAGGGGACCTGTGAAAATTGCCATGCCGGAGCACAACCCTACCTGCTTCGCGTGCTTGCTCCCAGTAATTTTATTTTTTCCCACCAGCGTCATTTAAACCTTGAAGATCTGGGGTGTGAAGTGTGCCACGGGGATATGGCTGGAATTGATAACCTGCCGCCGACTCCTGAGATGGCCGATTGCATGAGCTGTCATCTGGACCAACAGGGTTCCACAAGCTGTCAGGATTGCCATGCATCAAACTTCGTTTTAAGACCGGTTGATCATTCATCTGAATGGCTCCATGATCACGATATAGCCGCGTTGACCGAATCAAGTGATTGTCTACAGTGTCACGTACAAATCACCTGTGACAATTGCCATAGCGGGTCTAACCTGGGGAGTGATGAATCTAAATATTTAGATCCAGTTTCGATCTATCGGAGAGATCTGGCTGGCGATAAACAACTCATCGATCGGGTCCATGACCTGAATTACACCTATTTTCATGGAATTGATGCAGACACTAAATTCTATGACTGCAGTACCTGTCATGAGGTTCAAACCTTTTGCGTAGATTGCCATCAGAACGAGACCGATCTCCTTCGGAATAAACCACAGTTTCATGGTGGACTGGATTGGGGAGCTGTCAAATATCCCAATGGGACAGATTTCTCGAATAATGTGGACGGTGGGGCTCATGCTGAATTAGCACGCATGGATATTGAACGCTGCCAGGCCTGCCATGATATCGAAGGTGCTGATCCATCCTGTCTACGTTGCCATATCGATATTGACGGCATTCAATTTACGGATCCACAGACACATCAGCCAGGTTTCATGCTCGACGTGAATGGCGATTGGCATGCGAACGAATCATCGATGTGTTTCGTCTGTCATACCCAGGAAAGTGAAGGGCAGGGTTTTTGCGCATATTGTCATCAATAGTAGCTGGTGTGGGCTTGCTGGCATTTCTGAGTGCCTGTTCTGAGCCCAACCTTGATCTAGTACCGATCCTGCCAGAGGAGGTGACCTATTCTGGTCACATCCAGAAAATATTAAACAAAAGTTGTGTTCGCTGTCATGGTGGTGCAGTTAAACATGGTATTGATCTCTCCAGTTATACCCTGATCCTTGAATCTGTAGGGTCGGATATATCCGAAGACCTGATCGTCATTGGCAATCCCCAGTCAAAGATCTTAAAGCAAAAGCTGAACCCCGTTTCCGGCGGGATGTATGTGTATTTGAGTGATTCTTTTGAGTATGATCTGATCTACAAGTGGATCGTTAATGATGGTCTGAGACAATAATAATTGAAACGACTGTATTACCTGTAGAAGTGGAATAGATCTGGCTGGAAGGAACCTCAACTATCAAAAAGAGTGGAAATTATATGAGTGATCCGCATAAATCTCAGGAACCAAAACCTAATCTTACCTCCAGACGCTCATTTTTGGACAACTTATTGAGTATCACATTATTCGGGTGGCTGGGCGCCATGGTTTATCCGGTCTTTCGATTTCTGGTACCCCCCAAACAACCTGATCTCAATGTGACCAGTCTGGATGCCGGGATTTTGGGAGCATTTAAGACCAACACTTCCAAAATTATGCGCTTCGGCCGCAAACCGGTTATAATCCTCCGTCAAAAAAATGGTGATTTTAAAGCTCTTTCGGCTACCTGCACTCATCTGGATTGCACTGTTCAGTTCAAACAGGATACAGAGCAGATCTGGTGTGCTTGTCATAACGGACTCTATGATCTGGAGGGACGCAATATATCTGGTCCCCCGCCGCGACCTTTGACCCAATTTATGGTTACCATCAAGGATGAGAAAATCCTGATTACCCGGGGTGAGGACGCCTGATGACGTTAACAGACTGGCTCCAGGAAAGGTTTGATATTGAAGCGGTCAAGAGATTCGCGGCGAAGAAACAGGTGCCCATTTTTTATGGCACGGTCTGGTACTATTTAGGTGGGGTTTCGCTATTCCTGTTCATCATCCAGCTTCTCACTGGGATTTTGCTGTCTCTTTACTATCAACCGGGTTCAGCTACGGCCTTTGAGAGTGTGAAATTCATAGTCAGTAAGGTTGAATTCGGTTGGCTCATGCGGGAGATCCATAGCTGGGCAGCCAACCTGTTCGTTTTTGCCATTTTCCTGCACATGTTTACAGTCTTTTTCTCCAAAGCCTACCGTAAACCCCGGGAGCTGACCTGGTTAACAGGAATGATCCTCCTGGGTTTGGCCATGTTCTTCGGCTTTTCCGGGTATCTGTTACCCTGGAATGAATTGGCCTATTTCGCAACAAAAGTAGGAACCGATATTTCCGGAGCGGTTCCCTTTATTGGCGATTTCCTGATCAAGGTAATGCGGGCGGGAGATGAGGTTTCCGGAGCAACTTTAACCCGATTCTATAGCATACATACCGCTATTTTACCGATTGTATTTATTGTGTTTCTGGCGAGCCATTTGATCATGATCCAGGTTCAGGGAATGAGTATTCCAGCTTCAATGGAGAATATTCCACCCAACCAGCGAAAGACGATGCCCTTTTTTCCGAATTTTGTGATTCGAGACCTGATCGTTTGGTTGATCATTCTGAACATGATCGCTCTGCTGGCCGTTTTCTTTCCCTGGGAACTGGGCCTTAAAGCTGATTTTCTGGCTTCAGCGCCAGCAGGGATACGACCTGAGTGGTATTTTATGTTCATGTTTCAAACCCTCAAGGTCCTCCCCGCTCATATCTGGCTCCTGGAGGGGGAAGTATTCGGAATTCTGATGTTTGGTTTTGGTGGTATTGTATGGTTGCTGGTACCATTTCTCGAGAAACCCAGCACCACTAAATTATGGACCTGGTTTGGCGTTGGTGTTTTGACTTACATGATCGTGCTTACCGCATGGGGATATTTAGTATGAGATATCTGTACTTGATAGTTCTGAGCAGCGTACTTGTGAACCCCATAGCTGCTGATGAACCGGATGACGCCTGCTTTGTATGCCATATGGAAATGGATCTGGATCAGGATGAAGAAGACCAGCTTTTTGTTGATTATCTAAAGGATATCCATGTGCAGAAGGGCTTTGGCTGTGCTGACTGCCATGGCGGTAATCCGGAAGCCTACGATGATGAAGATGAATCCATGTGGGACGCTGACAGCTACCTGGGTGAATTAACTGCAAAAGATGAAATTCAGATGTGCGGTGAGTGTCATAGTGATCCAGTTTTTATGCGCGAGTATTCTGTTTCGGTCTCCGTCGATCAGGTGACCCAGTATTGGACCAGTAAACACGGGATTGCGCTCCAGCAGGGCAACGGAAAAGATGCTACCTGTACCGATTGCCATGGTGTCCATGGGATTCTTAGCGTGGACAATCCCAATTCAAGTGTATACCACTTTAATGTTCCCCTGACCTGTTCAAAGTGCCACAGTTCAGAGCGGTACATGGCGGGTCTGTTAAGCTCAACGGATCAATATGATGATTATGTCAACTCAGTGCATGGCGTGGCGCTGTTAGAGCAGAAAGATACATTCGCACCGGCCTGTAATGATTGTCATGGTAATCATGGGGTCAGTCCACCTGAGATCAGATCCATTAAGGAGATCTGTGGTAGTTGCCATGCCCAGAACAGAGACCTCTTCAAGGAAAGTCAACTCAACGACATCTTTCAAAAAGAGGGCTTACCTCAGTGTGAAAGCTGTCATGGGAATCATAGAATATTGAAACCCACAGATGACTTTTTACGCTGGAATACAGAGTCGGTGTGTGTCGGATGCCACGAAACCGGTGGCGAAGCAAAGGTACTGGCCAGTGAGTTGTACCAGATAATAGATAGTTTGAAAGTGAACCTGGATTCTGCTAAAACCCTGGTTGAGCAGGCTGAGATCAAGGGGATGGAGATTTCTGAGCTCTATTTTAATCTTGAAGATGCTCACAATGCCCTGATCCATACACGGACCAGTATTCACAGTTTCAATTCTGCTTTTGTAAGGGAAACAGCCCTGCCCGGGATGGATGCCAGTGAAGCCGCAAAAGTGGGAGCTGAAAAGGCACTGGATGAGTTTGAATATCGACGCAAGGGCCTGTTTGTTGCATCATTTATTATTACCCTGCTGGTATTGTTGATGTATTTGAAGGTCAGGCAAGTCGAGACCTTGAAGAAAGAGGAATTAGATAATGATTAACCGCTTGATTAGAATATTCATGATAGGTATTATAGCCCTGGGAATGGTTACTGCACAACCCCTTGAGTATGTGGGCTCTCAAAAATGCAAGAGCTGTCATAAGAGCAAAAAAAAGGGCTCACAGTATAAAGTCTGGGAAGCATCCTCACATGCCAAAGCCTTCCAGACCTTGATGTCTGATGAAGCTCTGGCAATTGCCAAGGATCGAAACTTGAAATTGCCTCCGTCTGAATCACCAGAATGTCTTGAATGTCATACTGTGGGATTTGGCAAGGGTGGTTATGAGGTGATGGATGCAGCTTTCTGGAATGCTGATCCTGAGGATAAAGCAGCCAAAAAGGCCATCAAGCGGATGAATGGACTGAAAAATGTGGGGTGTGAAATGTGCCACGGTGCTGGAGGTGCCTACAAGAAGAAAAAGATCATGCAGGGCATCTACGCAGGTGAATTGAAAGCGGAAGATTATGGACTGGTAATCATTACGCCTGAAGAAACATGCCTTAAATGTCACAATGACCGCAGTCCGTCCTTCAAATCGTTCAACTACAAAGAACGGGTTGCTGAGATCTCTCATCCGTTCCCCGCAGGGATGTAGGTAACCCGGTCACCATTAACCAGGTCCAATTGCTTTAGGGCACTGGACCTGGTCTCTTAATACAAGATCAAGTAAAAATAATCGAGGCGCCGGCAGATTTCTCGTAGAACTCACCCACTGTTAGTACAGATGTGACCTCATCACAGAGATCCTCTCGGGTCAGCTTGAACATATCCATGGCCAGCTTACAGGCATAGACTTCACCACCGGCATCAGTAAACATCTCCAGGAATTCTGGAATTGTGGGAATATCCAATTTTTCCATCTCATTCTTCATCATCCAGGTGGCAAAGTTAGACACACCGGGGATGGCGCCCATGATGGTGGGAAAAGGCATGGTGATGGGCATCTTCATCATTGGCATGGCCATATTCATGGCTGGATTACCCACAGTGGCCACCTTAAGTGAATTCTGGGTCTTTTTGATCAAAGCTCCTAATCCAAAAAAGGTGAAAAAGATGGAAGCGTCCATCCCTTCCATGCGGGCCCCATTGCCCATGACCAAAGCAGGATATACATCTACCAACGATCCTTTGGATACAACCAGCGATACTCTTTTGATGGGTTCAAGATGGTCATTCATCATAATCTCCTTAGATACAACCATGAGGTTTGCCGAGACCGGCAATCTTAGCTGCTTTTTTGGCAGGTCCACCGGGAAACAACGTATACAGTTCTTTGGTCGGGACGACATTTAATTTATTCAGTCGCCTGATGGAAGGGGCGGTACCCTTTTCTTCGTATTCCTTGCGCATAAATTCAATGACTTCCAGATGCCGGTCTGTCAGAGGGTCGATCCCCTCCTCCTTGGCAATGGCCGTGGCAATTTCACGATTCCAAACTTTGTGGTCCACCAGGTAGCCGTCTCCGTCAACCTCAATCGAACTACCTGCTAAGTCTTTGGTACTCATACTATAACTCCTTTATCATTCTTATATTTTGTTGTTGAAAAAATTCTTGGTTCTCTTTATCCCTTGACGAAACCTACGTTGAGCAACGTTGAAGTCCTCGGGATGTGAAGGATATATTCTCGTAGGTCTTTCATGCTCCAGTCTGGGCTAAACCAGTTTCGTTGTTTGAAATATTCTTCATGAACGCGATCATAAATCCCAAACCGCGTTTCATCTCCGGTGTATTTAATTCCCTGAGCGCTTTCCAAATGGATACTTCCTGAATATTGTCAGTATCCATTTTATCAAAAACAGTCACCGCATTCTTGATGGCACTCATCATTTCAGGCTGGGTAATGGATTTAACAGTTTCCAGGATAGGAACGATATTATCAGCCAATAGCTTCACATCATCGGTGGAAAAATGTGCAACGATATTGTCACTGATGTGAAGTGCTTCTCCGGCGAATTCAAAATATTTGGCGCGATCAAACTCATCCAGTTTCTCCAGTACATCACTAAAGAGTTCCTTACCGATGGGTTTGAAATCTTCAAAGAAATCAAGCGTACTTTCTAATTTACCGATCACTGCTGTAATGTTGTTGGTATTACGCAGGATCAGCTTCACCAGATGCAGGAAATCCCCGGTTTTTACAAAAGGGGCAATCTCTTCGAACTCTTCGATGGCGCCGGCGAAGAGGTCTTTGGCAACCCGAGTCAGGTCCTCCTTTAGATCCTCCATCTCCCGACGCTGTTTTCTGACCAGCGCCATCTCGGTTGAGAGTTCAGCCAGAGAGGCCTGGATCTCAGCCAATTGTTTAGAGATATCATGATCGGTCATCTCAGGCTCGCTTTCCAGCCATAAGCATGTTGGATTCGATGGGAAGCTCGGCTCCTTTCAAAAGGAGGTTCCAATACATCCAGCGAAACATCATTTTCCCATAATGATTCATCCGCGTTTCCTCCAGCAGAGAGAATGGTCCCACACCCGGCAGGGGGAATTTTCCAGGGAGGGGTTCCGTATCGTAGTTGAAATCGATTAAAATTCCTTTACCGAAGCCTGATTCAATATAACAATTGGCGTGTCCATCAAACTGGCCGCGGAGAGGCCTGTCATCTATAAAGCTGACGATGTTGTCCATGAGGATGTCTGCTTGAAAATGGGCTACGGAGCCAGCCTTGGAGCTGGGAAGATTGGTGGCATCACCCAGCACAAAAATGTTTTCATGAGCGTCTGATTGGAGCGTGAATTTATTCGTAGGGACAAAATTGAGCTCATCTCCCAGACCAGAGCGGCCGATGAGTTCATCGCCCATATTGGTGGGAATGCTGATGAGCAAATCATAGTCCACGCTCGCCTCTTCCCAAGAGACTAATTTGTTATGCTCCCAGTCCACACGGGCAACGTTAAAATCGGGGGTTAGGCTAATCCCCTTTTTATTCAGAAAATCACCAAAAACCTTGGATGCTTTTGGTTTTGTAAAGGCACCGGGAAGCGGGGTTACAAACTCGATCTGGACTTTGTCCCTGATACCCTGCTCGGTAAACCACCAGTCAGCCAGAAATACGAATTCCAGGGGTGCCACCGGGCACTTAATGGGCATTTCAACAATATTGAGAACCATTTTTCCGCCTTCCCAATATTTGAGATGCTGTTGCAGGGCAGTGGCTCCTTCAATCGTATAGAAATCGAATATGTTCTTGTGCCAGCCATCTTCTTTTAGTCCCTCAGTTTCTCCAGGGTTGATCTTGGTGCCTGTGGCAATAATGAGGATATCGTAGGGCAGAATTTTGCCACCATCCAGTTTGACCTGGTTCTTTTCAGCATCGATCATTTCTATTTTTGAGAAAATGACATCCACTCCAGGTGGAAAAAAATCGCTTTTGGGTTTGATCACATCACGTTTGTTATAGATGCCAAACGGGATGAACAGAAACCCTGGTTGATAGTAATGGGTTTCAAATTGGTCAACAATAGTGATGTTCCAATCATCCCTATCCAGGGTGGCTTCTAGCTTATTCAGCATCATTGTGCCAGCTGTTCCAGCACCTAGAATGAGTAGTTTTTTCATAGAATTGACTCCATTATGCAATTGCTAGATACAGGTCTAACAATTTGGTATTATTGGTAATATAGTTGCTTGATCAGCATCTACGGTCAGGATTATCATTAGTTTATTCATTACCATGATATGAGTAACAAATGTCATTCCAAACTATTGCATAAAGCAAAGATATTTATAGTGTTATTTAACCAAAAACCGCTTACAAAAACCGCTCGGGAAAGGGTACTATTTAATCTAACTGTCCCGTAAGAAATATCCGAAACCTGGCGAGATGGACTTTTGCAGGGGCGTCAAATTTGTGAAAATATTTGGATTTAATGATCACTATAGAACTGAATAAGTTACTACAGGCAGATTGCCAAGATCAAAATGATCTTCCATCTTGGCTCTTAGATGGGTATTTTAGAATATATGAGGCAGTGACAGTGTAAAATAAGATATTAGGCAGAAAAATATGCCACGTATGATTTCCTGATCCCTTGTGACTGCAACCAAGAGTTAGGTTGACTGCTTATTCACAGAATTGAAATTGATTTTACCAGGATTTATCAGCATTCATATCGGGTGATATATAAGTCTCGTGGGAATAATGATGCCATGGATGCCTCACCCGTTGCACCCTTAGCCAGAGTTTGTGAACCCTGGTGTGAACGGAACCGTCCGGAATAAAAAATAAAGGAGAAGAATATGCAGTACAAGATCATCGGTTTTATTGTCTTCAGTATCATGTTGCTCGGATCAGTTTTGGGACAAACTGGCCCTAAACTTGATATCACAATAACAGAGGAAAAGATCAATATCTCAGAGGAGGAGCGCACCAATGGTGTTACTTCTTACGCCCCCTTGGATACGATCCTCTATACGCTGACATCCACAAATATTGGTGATGCCCTCATGACCAACCCGGTCATAACCGACCCTATCCCGGCTGGTGTCAGCTACGTACTCGATTCAGCAGAGGGGCAGAATAGCACTATCCTCTTTTCCATCGATGGCGGAAAATCGTATGCCGTCTGGCCGGTGTATTATTCGGTTCGGAACGCGCGAGGCATCATCGTACGAAAAGTAGCCAGCGCCGAGATGGTCACCCACGTCCGCTGGGAGATCCGGGGCAAATTGGAACCAGGTGCCGTTAATATATCAAAACTAAAAGTGGTCGTGAAGTCCTGATCACTGGCACCCGCTATCCTTCAATGAGGCGGATAATAATGTTAACCTGAATAATTCATAGCCACTAAGTCACGCAGACACCAAGTTTTAAAAAATAGATGCTTATCAAAAATTATCACTCACAGATGCAAATAATTCTGTTTAAAATGACCTTGTTCATAACTTTAATAATCTTCGTGGCTTAGCCCGCATATTTCATGAGGGCGTGCAATAGAGCTCATTCATATAATTCAGCTTACTCCTGTTGCAGAGCTTCCAAGCCCTGTGTAGCTTCTCGCAGGTAATCGAGGAGATATCGCCA
>JAJRSW010000007.1 GCA_024278595.1 Fidelibacterota bacterium
AGATGCCTACCAGGTTTGCCACCACGGTTGTATCCGTCCCATCTGGATTTGTATAATTGCTAAAATCGACCAGAATTTGCTTCATAACGCTTCCTGAACCTATTGCACTGAAGACTTGGCAGTTAGTTGGTGAACCCGAAGGGTTTGTATATTCACGCATGTCAATTGAATATTCACCTGCGTCACCTACACCAGCAGATACATGAGATGAGATTCCGAACAAATGCTTTACACTCACTATCTCGTAATATGATTCCAATCCAATGTTGTTAAATTGAAACTCAGAATATATCCGAACTTTAGGATAACCTGATGAACCTTCTTGCAGTACCATGTATGGTTCATTTTCTCTGTAACAGGAGTCATCAATACTCCAATATTCGTTAATATTCCCATTTCGAGTATGTGAAACGGAGAAAACCCCTGCTGGATCATCCATTGAGTTTTCCGCTTTCTCTCTAAGGAATTCAACATTTTCTGAATTATTGTCACTGTAACGAATGGGGATAGGATACAAAACAATTTTCTCCAGTCCATTGTTCAGTTGAAATGTTTTGGAGAATAATCCTCTTTTTTCAATGAGTTCCGATTCACTTGCATTGAGCATTATCCCGAAAGCAAGTAATACTAACAATATAAACATCTTTGATAATCTCATGTGATTATTCCTTTTGATAAGTCTGTATAGTTTTTAGAATTGGAGTGAAAAGTGATTGAGTTCTAGCTCAGTTACTTTATTCACCTGTACCCCGGTTCTGACGTCATTTAATTGTTGTGAACCGGGGTGCTTCTATCAAGTAAAACCTGTTGGATAACTACAGGTCATACATTCTCCTTATCTTTTTCCAATAGCAATTAAACCCCGTAAAGCTCCTAAGCATTTTCCTACAATAACAACTATATCATCTTTCACATCCATGCCATAAGTTCCTACACCCTGATAGTCAAACTGTCCCCAGACACTGAAATCTGATGACCAACTTGAACCATTGTAATGGATAAACTCTGACCTTGCTCCACACAAAAACAGATCATTGGGGGAATTTACATGGATTGCCCGAGCAGAGATCCCTTCGTAATTTTGCGCTTCATACACGACGGACGATGATTTAGTGATAAAATTATATTTCCAAACACTTAGTCCGCTGGCAAAATAAGCAGTATCGCCATAGACAGATATTGTTCGCGGAGCTCCAGCTGGTATTGAATAGGCTGATTCTCCTTCATAAATAGTCTCTACTTGTTGATGTTTTAACTGTAAAATTATTGAGTTGTAGAATTTGTTTGCACCACAAACAAAAACATACTCCCCATCGGGTGTCCCGGATATAGAATACAGGTTGATATCCGTCCCGCTTTCTATCACCGTGAATCCAGATCCATCATAGTGAACAATTGAACCATAGGAACCAACAAAATACATGTTATCTGAAGAAGTACCCCAGCAGTATTCTACACTTACAGGCAAACCCATATTTTGGAGGTGGTACAGAGTCCATTCTTCGCCATCCCAATGAATAGGGAAGCCAGAAGTTACCCAAATATCGTTAGCGTTAAAATATTGTATTCCTTTATTCTCGGTATTGCCACTTAAGATTTTTTTCATCTCCCATTCTGAACCATCCCAGTGAGCCGAGTTATACTTTTCTCTGACTAGTTCACCACTGGAATCCTGCTCCAGCACTCTGATAGTTCCCACTACCCAGATATCGTTTTCATCCACAATGGCTACATCTCTCAGGATTGTGTAGTAAGTGCCTAAGGTATCAATCACCCACGTAAAATCACTGCTAGTCGTATCCAGAACACATTCGGTTAAATCATCACTCCAATGGTATAGGGTGTCACACTCACAGGATTCACCATCATCAACCAAGTGTGAGTTTGGGATACAGGCACAAGTGTCTGCTTGCAGGATCATCCCCTGACCGCAGATGGTTTCTGGCGGAGGGTCGGGGCAGGCGGTTAGCAAAATTAAAAGTGATAAGTTAAAAGTTAAAAGTGACGAGTAACAGGTGACGGGTGACAAGTGACGGGTGACAAGTGAGGAGTAACGAGTGACAAGTGACAAGTGACAGGTAACGGGTGGCGGGTGGCGGGGTTGGGGAAGATCCGGTGGTATGAGACCTTGGGGGTATAGAGGCTTGCCGGGCGTAGCTCGTAGAGCGAAGACCGGTATGAGGGGTATGTGGATTCCGGTTAATTATTGTGGTAGGTGACATGTTTAAGCTCTTATTCCTGATTGGTAAAATGAAATTTTGATTCCATGCTGCATTTTTGTCCAAGGGGTCTCTTTTTCTGTTGAGGAACCACTTTTTTGAGTATTGTTGTTATTGAGCCATAAATATAGCCGGATTCGTGTTTCCCACAAGCACTATCTCGTATTATTGGCTATATCTGTTAATGGGGGGGGGTAATTATGATACTGCAGGTCATATTGCCGTGATTCTGAAACGGTCAGGCAGGTCAACCGAGTATCAGTAGCCCTAACTCCGGCATCTTTTCCATTTTCACGACACTTATAATTCTCACCATAGCTAAGGCTACAACTTTAAGTGAAGAGAAACGGGGGGTGTGACGAAGTTGGGTGCCACTGTGAGGTGAATATGGTATTATGCCATTCATTTCAGTATCATTAGTTTTTGGGTCGATATGTTTAACCCAGATTTAATTTGCACCAAATAGATACCAGAGGGCACATATTTTCCTTGTGAATCGTCTCCTTGCCAGCTGATAAAATAGGTGTTCGGTGAGAGCTCGCCCAGGTGTCGATAAGCTCGCTCATTACCCAACATGTCGAATACTCTAAACTGAACATTGCTAACTTCCGCAAGGACAAATTGAATCTGTACGGATGAGTTTGTCGGGTTGGGAAATAGACGAAGTGATGACACAATTGGTGATTCAGATTCCTTGACTGCCCCAGTGACAAGCTGATTTATGGGTTGAAGGATTGTATCAATAATTGTGCTGTCATCATGTACAAATATATACCAGTCCACTATTCCCCACCAAAACGAATCGACTGTATCTATGGGGAAGATGTTTGATCCATAGGGACTTTCAACCAGGGTACTGAAAGAAACCTGAGTTGTGTCGCATTGAACCCAAAAATATCCTGAATTGTAAAGCATCATCCAGTTTGGTTTTGGGTATAGCCTAAAGGAGTAGCCTTCATAATTATCGCTAATTCTTAATATCTGAAACGTGGATGCGAGCGTGTCAGGTTCGAGAATGTATTCAGGAATTACACAGCCACTTTCAATCTTCAAAGTATCTACTGAGGGTACAAAACCACATTTGATCGACTCAGCTGGAGTCTCGCCAACCTGAAACGTTACTAGTGTTGAAAATACTGGAAAGTACTCATTATAAACCACACCTCCAACCGTATGGGTCCCATTGGGCAGAGGGTTTTCTTGAAGATTGTATTCCCAGGACCAAACATAGTCCAAACTGGGTAAAAGTTGGACGGTATGCGGGGACTCCTGGCAGACAAGGGTAGTATCACTGGTTGAGAGCCAGGTATCTAAAAAGTACCCCGCTTCACAGTCTCGAGTAAAATAGTAGCTTGCTGTTTCTGAGCCTGTATTGGTGGCTGTTAATGAAATGAGGATAGTTTCATCCGGATCATAGACGGTTTAGTTGGTGGTTACCTGTAAATCAATTTCAGCAAACACCAACACTGTGAACAGGATGGATGTGATTAGCACTCTCATGATCTAACTCCCCATTTTAGTGAGTAAATTATCCGGGGATTGGGTCGGGTTGCAGTACCCCCTTTTTGATGCTGCGGGAAACATATTGAACCGCGATCAGGGAGATCAAACTCATGGCCGCCCCGCCAATGAATGGCAGACGGTAGTCTACGATCCAGGCCAGACCCCCCAGCACCGGGATGACCACTGCAGCAATATGATTAATGGTGAAACCAACCGCCATGGTGGGCGCCATATGACCGGGATCACCGATCTTCTGGAAGAAGGTGCGAATCCCCATGGAGAAATTAAAGAAGATGTGGTCCAATACATACAGCCCGGCAATGATCAGTTTGGACTCCACCGTGGCATACGCGATAAAAATAAAGATCAAGCTCAAGTATTCCAGGGAGAGGACCTTCTGTTCCCCAAAGCGGATGATGGCCCTGCCGATCAAGGGACTCAGAAAATAGTTGATGGCGTTGTTCAACATGAACAGCAACGTGATCTCTTTGACGCTGAAGTGGAATTTTTCCACCAGCAGGAAAACCGCAAAGGCCATAAAAATCTGCCGCCGGGCACCAGCCATAAAGGTCAAAAAATAATACAGGGAATAACGCTTTCTCAGGATCATCTTTTTATGCTGGGGAACCACATCCTCCCGGGTGGGATTTTGCAGGGACCCCCAAATGCCCACAGCAATGATCAATGACCCCAGGATCCCGAACATCAGCTCATAAGAGAGATATGAACTCACCAAGAGAATAATGATCCCCATGACGATGGCCGCTGCCGCAGAATAGCTGCGCAGTTTGCCCATGACCCAGGGCGAGGTATGTTTGTCAAAGTATTGCAGGGTCAGGGACTGGTTGGTTATCTCAAAATAGTGAAAACCAAAGCTCATGAGCAAGGTGGTAAAGATCAATCCCGTATATGTTGGAAACAAACCGGTCAGGGCGGTCCCGATCCCCAGGATTGCAATGGATAAAGCCGATAAACGGTGTTCCCGGATCACCAGGATCACAAAGACCACCAGCAAGGCTAAGAATCCCGGGACCTCCCGTACGGATTGGATCAGTCCAACCTGATCACCGCCCAAACCGACCACCTCAACGGCAAAATTGTTAAAAAGCGTGCGCCAGACCTGCAGACCGGCAGTTGATGCGATGGACATCACGGCCAGGAAGATGAACATACGATCTTGTTTTACATTTTGCATAGGCGGCAAGACTAAACCCAAATGGTTGATGATGGAATGTCTTTTTAAAGATATCTTCAGTTGGTGCCATTATGGGGCGCGCAGAGCGTTGCATTGAGTCCTTCGACTGAGCTCAGGAACCACCCTTCGACTGAGCCCGGGGACCACCCTTCGACTGAGCTCAGGGACCACCCTTCGACTGAGCTCAGGGACCACCCTTCGACTGAGCTCAGGGACCACCCTTCGACTGAGCTCAGGGACCACCCTTCGACTGAGCTCAGGGACCACCCGCCGAAATGGCGCGGAGTGTTGTTATTTATTGCTTTATGTATATTTGTCGCAAGTAGTTGTATTTAATAGTTATAGGATATGTTTTGTGATTTTCTAAATACTTTTTGCGGGGGCGTCAACTTTATTTAACTGATTATTTAGTGCGAACATACAGTATACTTAATGATGAGGCAGCAATGGAATTAAGCAATGAATTGAAAGTATGGCGGGCGCGACGGGATATCACCCAGGAGCAACTGGCCAAATCAGTGGGTTTGAGTCGCCAGACCATTCACTCCATTGAAAGAGGTAAGTTTGTGCCATCAGTGATATCAGCCCTGAAGATCGCCAGCTATTTCGAAACCACTATCGAAGAAATATTTTTTATGAGGAGTATGGACCAATGAAATTTAGAGGAAATTATATCCTGATGTTTGCCGTGCAATTTTTCAGCGGTTTTTGGACCTACTATGCCTGTGTCCAATTCGGGTTGGTCGGAGTGGGGTATGGGTTCATCCCCTTTTTGCTGGTGCTGCTATTGGTCCAAACCAAATATGTCCCTGATGAACGAGAAGTAGCGCTGATCCATAAGACCGAAAGCGCCCAGGGGATCGTCATCGCTGTCCTGATGGCAGTAGTTTATATGTGGTTTCCCGAATTAAATTGGTTCTATATTTTTGTGGCAAATATTTCCATCGTTAGAGGGGCTATTGGTACCGTGTTATTTCTAACTGGCTGATCAGGATGACACTCACTGAGAGATGCCCCGATATTCGGCGATTATTTCGGACATGATACTGATGGCAATTTCCGGGACGGTTTGCGCCTCAATGTTCAGCCCAACCGGTGCGTGGACCCTGGCGAGCGAGGCTGGGGTGATGCCCTCCTCCAATAAGCTTTCAGAAAGGATCTTCCATTTCCGTGCGCTACTGACCAACCCAACATAGGCCGGCGAATTTTTTAACACTCCAATTAATAATTCGTGATCGTGCTTGTGTTCCCGGCTGGCTATGAGGACAAAATCCTGAGCGGGTATCTCAGGCACATCTGCCCATACGATGGGGAAGCTCAGGTCGATCAATTTTGCGGTGGGAAAGCGGGCCAGGGTCATGAGCTCGGTCCGGTCATCGTAAACCTGCACCTGGAGGTCATTGAAATGAGCCAGCTCGGCCACCGACTGTCCCACATGCCCTGCCCCGAAAATATGGATGGTGGGTGGCGTAAAGGGTTGCCACAGCAGGTAGCGCTTTGAATGATTTCCAAATGCTTTGGTTTTCTGGTTCTCAAAAGTTTGACGGAAGGATTTTTGTTGATCAGGATCCGGGTCGATTATATCCGTTCTGGTCGTAATAAGACGGCGTTCACAAGTCACCTTGTCTTCCCCGGCGATGAGGAGCTTGACCATGAGTTTGGGGTTGCCGGCCATCTGATGGAGCATATCTCCGTAAAAGGCTTTGAGCTCATCAGTAAAGGGTTCCACCAGCACTTTCAGGGTACCACCACACAGTCCCACATCAGCATGGACATCTCTTCCGGTCATGTCAAAGTCAAAGAGTCGGGATTCAGCTGTTTCCATCATCTCCCTGGCCGCCCGGGTGACCTTGAGCTCCATGGAGCCACCCCCGATGGTTCCCAGAATTGATCCATTATCCAGGACCAGCATCATGGGGTAATCTTTTCGCGGTACTGAGCCCTTCCACTCTACCACAGAACACAACACCGCTTTTTTTGAATCAGTTCGAGCTGACCATTGTTGCAGGAGGGTCTGGATCATGATTGTTGCCATTTCAGGTAAAGTATGATCGCTTCCAATACGCCAGCCGCAATGGCGCGGGCTTTTTCAGAAATATGCTGATATTGAACGGAAGCACCCCGGGGATCCACATCACCGATCTTCATGTTTTTCATAACCGGAGTATGGGGTGAGATCAAACCCCGTACGATGCCATCAAGGGGCGCTGGAATGGGAGTAACGCTGTCAAGCAAACCCAAAAGTTGACCCCGCTTGACAATTTCTCCAAACGCTGTCTGCCAACTGACCTGTCCGTTCCCCGGTGCGCGTACAATACGTCGGGACGTTTCGCCACCGACAACACCTGGTACACCCGTATCCTTTGATGACCCACCACTGCTGATCACCCGGGCCAGGTCATGACCCCGCATGGTCTCAATGACCCGATGACAATTTTTATGGGTATCAAACCCTGGCCCCAACCCGATTACCAGGTTTGCCCAGGATCGAAAATCCTCATCATAATGTTTGATCATACGGGCATCCACCAGCACCGCTGGTGCCAGCTTGAGAATCTGACCAGGATCATCTTCAAAGATGGAAATAGTGTTTCGAGGTGTTTGCAGGGCGAGCTCATAGTCCGGTGACCGTTTTGCCATAACCCCTTCAACCTCTGTGGAGCCGTCAACGAGAGCATCACTAAAGGTCACTGGTCTGCGGATGGCCAAGGGGGGTGTTATCTCAGACATGAATACCGAGAAGCCAATGCGATACAGTAAATGGGCGACCCCACTGCCCAATTCACCGGCACCCCGGACCCACACTTTGGTGTCATTGAACATTGATAAATTCCAGATAATAGTCCATATCCAAGCCAACACCCTCATCGGCCACATCGATAAACAAGGTTTCCTGCCGAAATGATTCAATTATTTGACGTCCACCAAGATCTCCAGTAGTGTCGAGGAATTGGGAGGAAAGCTCAGTAGAAAAAAAGGTGGGGTGTCCCAGCTTGTTCTCATAACGCGCGGCCATGATCAAGGGTTTTTTCTGTTCAAGTTTATTGATCAGCAGGGCCACGGTGCTTTGCTGGATAAAGGGTTTATCACCGGGACAAAAGCACCAGTAGTCATAAGTTCGCCCGGCGGCCTGCACCCCGGTTTTTACTGAGCTGGAGAGACCAGTATGGAACTCCGTATTGTATTCAAAGATCACCTGATCTTTAAAGCGCTGTTCCAGAACCTCCTGGACCTGATCACTCTGGTATCCCAGAATAATGTAGGTGTCCAGATTCAGATTAACAAAAGTGTTCACGGTATGCTCAATGACGGTTTTGTCTTCCAGCTTCACCAGGAGTTTGTTGGGTGGGAAGCGCGTTGAGCGTCCTGCCGCTGTGATGATCATAGCTAGATTCAGCATTCAAACCGCTTAAAAAAAACAAATTTGCAGGCTGTTGGGCAATTCAAATGATCTGCTCCAGATATCCAGCTTCAAGACTGCCCTGGAAGACCGGCGCGTTACTAAAGCGAGCGATGGTTATTGCCAACTGCCGTGCCTGGTCAGGATAGGAATCTGCCTTATTGACGAAATAGCTTACCTTCACCCCGGAAGGTACCTTTTGCAGGTATCCATATTGGCTGGTAAGCACCTTGGCAATGAAGCGTGCGTCTAATTCAAAATTGGCCTTTACATCCCAAAGCTCCCGAAACAGTTCCGGACGGTGGACCAGTTTACCATCAATTTTAGCACCCATGGCATCAGCGCCAACCACCAGGATGGCATGTGTGGCATAACCGGGGATCATGGGATCGAATGGCTGATGAGCCTTGATGGGTCGTTTTCGGGCTCCATCACATTCAAAGACGGTGAGATCAGAAGCATGATAAATACTGCGCAACTGATCTTCATTCAGGCCCAGCAACTTCTCTTCATGTTCAACTTCGCCCATGATGTAGAGTGGATTGTTTTCCAACAGCAACGCTCTGCTTTCCTCCGATTCGAATTCTGGATAAAAGTGGACCGGATGTATTTTGGATATGCCCGCTTTGGTCAGGGAGGAAAGGATCACATGGGGATGATATTTGGACAACTCATCACCCAAACGATGGAGCAATGCCGTTTTCCCACCACCACCCAGTATACCAATACAGGTATCGTAGGCTTCGGTGGGCGTATTAAACAATATTTTCGAAAATTTCATCTGCGAATATAATCAGTGCGGCATCTCTGCGAAGGTCATTTGACCCCAAAGCGGGGATTCTGATCCCAGCCTAGAGATGCACCACGATCTTACCCATACTTTTGCGGGACTCCATGAGGGCATGAGCTGCAGGCATTTCATCAAACCGGTATTCATGTCCGATCACCGGTTTTAGCTTATGCTTTAGTGAGAAGACGGTCAGGTCTGTCCACACCCGATTCATTCGTTCCGCATCTTGGAGCAGATATCCCAGATGACTGGCCCCCACCACCTGGGAAGCCGTAGCCATATCATTGATCTTGACCCGGGGGATGTCTCGCCAGGTCTTCCACCAGGACCAGGGGTTTAACTTGTTCAGGTTTAGGCTGGCAAAACCGATGACCACCAGGCGTCCAAAGGGGTTGAGCAAGGCCATGCTTTTGCGAAAAACCTCACCACCCACCACTTCCAGGACAATATCCACTCCGGCTCCCCTGGTCGTGTTCCTGATCGAGTCACTAAAATCCTCTGTGGCATAATTGATGGCATGGTCAGCACCCAGCGAGCGGATCAGATCAAGCTTACTGGCTTGACTAGCGGTCCCAAACACTTCACAACCATGGGACTTGGCGAGTTGAATGGCGGCTGTCCCAACGCCGCCAGCCGCGGCCTGGATCAGGACCCGATCACTGCTGCGTAGACGACAGATCTCAACCAGCGCTACCCAGGCGGTCATGAATTGCACGGCAAAGGCTGCATTTTCAGCAGGGCTGAAGTGCTCAAAAGCGGGGAGTATCTGAGCTGCGGAAACCACGACTTCTTCAGCATAACAACCAGATTGCCCCACCACTATCACCGGCTTGCCAGTGGGCAGATCCGGAACGTTTTCACCAACTTCTTCAATGGTCCCAAAGGCTTCCATACCCGGGATATAGGGACGTTTGGGTGCCCAGCCATATAAGCCTTTCCGGCTTTGGATCTCCGCATAGTTCAAACCAATGGTCTGGATCCTTACCCGTACCTCACCAGATCTGAGTAGTGGTGGTTTGACCTCGGTAATTTTCAGGACATCAACATTACCGGTTTTATTTAAGACGTAAGCTTTCATTAGAGTTCCTCATATATAACGAACGAAGTGCCACTAAATTTACCAGGAAAAGATGATCTATAACCCGTATGCTACCGTGGGTCTTTGCTGAGAAGGACTGGATCCAAGTCTTTGGTTGACCAGCCAGGCGAAGACGGGGAGCAAACAAATGTGACAGGAATAATCTTAGCAGATTCAGGGTGTATCCAAGTAAAAATTGGGCTGATGTGTAGAAACTGTGAACCAGACCAGAAATGCTATCTGGGGCCTACTAAATACGTTTTATATCCGTCCATTTATAAGGTACTGAGTACCAAAAAAATATATTTATCTCTTCCCGCTAAAAAAAACTTACTACTCCATATTGTGCCAAAACAAGGCGAACTAAATTGTAAACTGTATGTGGTTTACTGAATGTTTACGTTAAAACAGGTAAGATATGATCTCTATCACTAATATTATTAATAATTTGTCTATATTAAATAAGAATAGGAGCAGGCGTTAGTGATGAAGGTCACGTGGATCTGACAGCTGGGCGACATTATGCTATTTTGTCCTTGTTGACCCATAATGCGCCGTCTATACTAGCGGCCCAAAGACAATAACCCCATGAAAAAATCCGACTTACATATAATCAAACAAAAATAATTACAATAGAGGACAAATGAAATACAGACACTTAATCGCTTACACCATGATCCTGCTCCTGTTTTGGGGCTTTCAGGTGAATCGCGAAGCGAAACACAGCGCTGAGATGAAAACCATCCTGGCAGAAGAAATGCAGATCAAGGATTCGCTGGCCACCTATATTGAATAAATGGCAGCCGCCCTGGATCTGTTTACTGAAGGTCACCCCCTGGTGTTTACTGCTTACAACGCCCTGGTGGGACAGACTGATGACACGCCTAATATTACCGCCAGCAACAAACAGATCTTCCCTGGTGTATTGGCCCTGAGCCGGGAATTGATCACCCGCTATGGCTATGGCGGCAATATCAATTATGGTGATAAGGTCTGGATGGTCGTTCCCATGCAGGTTGAAGACACCATGAACAAACGTTGGCGAGAGCGTGGTGATGTGTATATGCTGAATTATGATGAAGCCCGTCAATTCGGTCGTCGCTCAGGTATTTTGTACCATGAGAGTGATGAACTGGAATTTGCCAGTGTCATGTTTGAGGCCGGTAATGACGAAGGGGTTCTGAACTAAGTCAGATTCAAATATATTACACCTAAAAAAGGGGTTCCAGTTTGGGACCCCTTTTTTTAGGTACCGTGCATGGTTATAAACCAGGTGGTGCATGTCCACTGTTGAGGATTGTTTTCAACCCCTAGTTGAGAGCACGGGAGTCGTGAGTGATTGTGAATCTGAATTTATGATGCCATTTTAAACTGAATATGGTATTAGTAATTATTAGACCTTGATCCGCTGATACCGATTCCCCCAATCACCTGGTTGACCCTCAAACACACCTGATATGCCCGAACCGCAATACTCACAAACTCCCTGCCCCTCAATATGCCATTCGGATAAGCTATAACCAGTCCGGGCGATGAGGAGCTTGTCACACTGCGGGCAATAGGTCGCCGAGTTTTTAATGTCGTGGACATTCCCCAGATACACATGTTCGATCCCGTTGCTAAGGGCGATCTGACGGGCTTGCTTTAGTGAGTGATGCGAAGTGGGTGGCAGCTGAGTAAGCCGATGGTCAGGGTGAAAGGCTGAAAAGTGCAAGGGGACGCTTGTCCCAAGTTTATTAGTGATCCAGCTGGTCATTGCCTCAATTTCTGCTGTAGAATCATTCTCTCCCGGGATCAGTAAGGTGGTGATCTCGACCCAGACCCTGGTTTCATGGACCAGATATTCCAGGGTGTCCAGAACCGGTTGCAAAGAACCGGCACACAGATCATGGTAGAAGCGTTCACTAAAGCCTTTAAGGTCGATATTGGCAGCATCCATGTGCTCAAAAAACCCAGGTCGAGCCTGGTCAGATATATATCCCGCAGTCACTGCCACAGTTTTGATCCCGACCTGGTGGCAGGCGATGGCGGTGTTCACAGCATATTCATAAAAGATGATGGGGTCATTGTAGGTGAAGGCCACACTGCGACACCCATGATCGTTGGCAGCCTGGGCGATGGCATCAGGTGTTGCCGGTGATTGGAGAATATCCATTTCCCGGGATTTGCTCATATCCCAATTCTGGCAAAACTTACAACTCAAATTACAGCCAGCAGTCCCGAATGACAGGACGGGTGTTCCCGGCAGAAAGTGATTGAGTGGTTTTTTCTCAATGGGATCGATGACAAACCCACTGGACCGCCCGTTGGTTGTCAGATCAATAGTCTGGCCTTGACGTTGTCGGACAAAGCAGAGTCCGCGTTGCCCTTCTGCCAGTTTGCAGGCACGGGGGCAAAGCGTGCACAAAAGTCGACCATCGTCGAGAGTTTCGCTGAAGTGCGGGTGCCTGGTCATTTTTTTAACCGCAAAGTGCGCAGAGAATGATAATTATACTCTGTTGCAACCTAATCACTCTCTGCGTATGTGAGAGATCTTTCATTAAAACTAAACCTGGACATCATCATTGAACTCAAAGCAATAAAAGCGCTCTATTTGAATTGTTTCGGACCAATAGTCTGCCGCTAACCCGGCTTTTTGTTTCAAGTGGGTGAGAAAACTATCAATATCAGGTAGTTTTTCCCAAACGGTAGGCAGAAACAGCCCTCTGTAATAGCCATCCTGCAGTATTAAACCATCTGTTCCGGGAACGAGTTGCTCCTTTAGCTCTTTTTCTGATCCGAACTGGAGTGGCTCCGGTTTGGTGAGAATGGATATCTCAAACTTCAACAGGGATAGCTCTGTGTGAGTGATTGGTCCAAATCGGGGATCACGGAAACCAGCATTCCAGGCATTATCAGCTACATCTTCGATAAGGGGTCGATAGGCCTCTACCGAGCCGATACAGCCACGCAGTTGCTGGTGCTTTTCAAGCGTGACAAAAGCAGCCCCCGGATTTTGGAGCTCCGGTTCGAAGTCCGCAAGAAGTACAGCTAATGCCCGACCATGGGTGAGACCATTCTTTACAGAATCCCGGGCAACTTGAAGTAATTGAAGCTGTTGGTTACGGTCAAACAGAGGCAGAGTCATGATTGAAACAAGCCCCAGGCACCGTAGCCAACAACCTGCTGTTTATCTCCAGCAGTATCCCCGGAATTGCGCAGATCAAAGCGTTGAATAGCCATCTTTCGCTGTCGGGCGACCCGTAAAAGACCACTGATGGGAATCCGACCGCAAGCTGAATGGTCTGGGAGTTCATCCCCTTTCAAAGCCTCGATGGCTACAGCCGTCTCAGCATCCAATCGAACCGCTTTAGCGTAATTGTGGAAATGACTCAGATCAGAAGAGATAACGATGAGGCATTCATCCCCGCCCCATAAATGGTCGATCACTTCAGCAACCTCGAGTTCTGTGGCATCGCCCACTACAAAAGGGATCAACCGAAAACTGGCCAATACGGATTGTAAAAATGGCACCTGAACCTCCAGGGAGTGCTCCTCAGCGTGGGCTTGATCAGAATACCTGACTTGGGGAAAGTCATCCACTAGTTGGGCGATGGATTTTGTGTCCAGCTTGATCTCCCCCAGTGGTGTCTGGAATTGATCGACAGCTGGTAAACCCAGACCATGCAGCGGGACCCGGTGGGCCGGACCCAGGAGGATCACCTTACGGATCACGTATCGGTATTGCATAATACTACGATAAGCTGTTGCGGCAATACTTCCTGAATAGCTATATCCAGCATGGGGAACGATGAGAGCTTTAGGTACCTGAGTGCTTGAATAGGAATCCTCATTCAAAAAGTGATCGATCTGGTCCTGCAGTTCCCCTGGATGGTCAGGATAGAACATTCCGGCAACCGCCGCAGGGCGAGTGGTTCTTTGTCGGGTCATGGAACCTCCAATTCATCAAATATACGATTCATAACAGGTCTGACCAAGTGAGCGATCGTTTATTCTTGCAACCCATAGAAGATTGAGTGGCCGGTTCTCCCCTTATCCAACCATGATCATCTTTGAAAGCCCTGGTAGCTGGTCTATATTCAGCCTGCAATGAAGCGGATCTACACATATTATTATTTTTTGCGAGCCGGGTGATGGTTTAAATATGCTATTTGAATACAATCACCCCTGTCAATTGACGGGGGTTTTTTTTGCCATCAAGCTATGCCTGATAGCGATCCCGGTAAATGGGGATAGTCATCCTCGAGTCCGTAGGACGAAGGATCTTGACCCTTATGATGGATCACGGTTCTCGTGGGAGATCCTTCGCGCTGCTCAGGAAGACTATTGTGGCGTGTGGACGGAGATACAAGAAATGACGGTAAATGGGGATAGTCATCCTTGAGTCCGTAGGACGAAGGATCTTGACCCTTATGATGGATCACGGTTCTCGTGGGAGATCCTTCGCGCTGCTCAGGAAGACTATATTGGTGTGTGGACGGAGATACAAGAAATTATAGGAATGATCTAAAGTGAACCAAATAAAACAAACAGTGGGCCTCATCGGGTTCGGGCGTTTCGGTGTGCTTCTGGCCGAGTTGTTATCCAGGGATTTTCATCTGGTGATCAGCGATGTACGGGACCTGTCTGGCCCAGTGGAAACAGCTGGATACACCTGGCATGATCTCGGATCGGTCATGGAGCATGACACGGTTTTCCTGGCTGTGCCTATCAGCAAGCTGCCTGACCTTTTAGAGCAGATCGCACCCATGAGCCATCCTGAACAACTGCTTATTGATGTCGCTTCAGTGAAAACTCGCATCCGTGACTGGATGCTTCAAGCATTGCCCCCATCAGTCCAGATCCTGAATACCCATCCCATGTTTGGTCCAGATTCCTATCAACGGGATCGTGATCTGCGTCTGGTCTTCTGTCCCACCCGGATCAATTCTGAAAGTGAATATCAATGGCGCGAAACTTTTGAATCATGGGGCTGTCGGCTTATTGAGCTCAGTGTTGAAGAACATGACCAGCAAGCGGCTCGATCCCAGGGTATTACCCACTTTATGGGGCGGGTGATGAAGGGCATGGACATACAGCCCACAGCAGTTGATACCCACGGTTTCCGCCAGGTTCACCACGTGGTGGAGCAGACCTGCCAGGATACTGAAGAACTGTTCCATGATCTGCAATTCTATAATCCCTATACGGCAGAGATGCTCACCGATTTTTCACGATCCGTACACGCCGTTAAAGCACGCATCTATCGTCCAGATTCTCCTCCGGAGATCATCGGCTACCAGGGAATCCCCGGCAGCTTCTCTGAGGAAGCTGCCATGAGCTACATTGCTGAAAAACAGCTAGGAGATATAGAGACCAGACCTTGCCTCACCAGTAGCGAAGTAATGAGCAGTCTGGCGACCTTTGGCATCGATCGCGGGATCATTGCCATGGAAAATGCTCGCGGTGGCGTGGTGCATGAGAGCATTCATGCTCTGGCCAAGGCCCGGTGTAAGATCCGATCCATGTTCCATATACAGGTCAATCAGTGTTTGATCACCAAACCCGGCCTGGCTATTGATCAGATCACTGAGGTCAGATCACATCCCCAGGCCTTGAAACAATGCTCACAATATTTAAAAGAGATATTTTCCCAAGTTTCTCAGGTCGAAGCTGAAGATACGGCTGAAGCCGCCCGTAAATTACATGCCGGAGATTATTCAAGTACAACAGCAGTGATTGCTCCAGCTAGAGCCGCTGAGATCTACGGGCTGGCTGTCCAAAAATTTGGCATCCAGGATTTGAAAGATAATCAAACCTTATTCCTGGTGGTGGAACGAACCGGTACATCGATTTAGGTTGCATATCTGAAGCTGGCATAAAACCTTACATGCTCATGAAAAAGGATAAGTCCCAATGATCGTAATTATGAAAATAAATGCCTCCCAAAAGGCCATTGATAGAGTTCAGCGCGAAATTGAAAAATTGGGGTACGTTCCCCGTCCCGCTCCCGGTGAAACCCGCACCCTTGTGGGAGTAATGGGGGCCAAACCCTTAAGGGGGAAGCAGCACCTGCAAGCGCTTCCGGAAGTCTCAGATGTTTTGGAGATCAGTACGCCCTATAAACTGGCTTCCCGTGAATGGCACCCACAGGACACGATCGTCAAAGTTGGTTCTACCAGTATCGGCGGGAATCAAGTGGCTGTGATCGCCGGCCCCTGTTCCATCGAATCGTACGATCAGACCAAAGAAGTGGGTCTGGCAGTTAAAGCTGCCGGTGGTCATTTTCTGCGCGGGGGCGCCTTCAAACCACGGACTTCCCCATATTCATTCCAGGGTTTGGGTGTGGAAGGGCTTAAGATCATCAAACAAGTTGGCACCGAAGTCGACCTCCCCACCGTGGTCGAAGTAACCGATACTGAGGTGTTGGAAGTCACAGCCGAATACACGGATATGCTGCAGATCGGTACTCGCAATATGCAGAACTTTACCCTTTTGAAGGCTGCCGCTAGAACCCAAAAACCAATCCTGTTAAAACGAGGTATGTCAGCCACTGTCAAAGAGACCATTCTGGCTGCTGAATATATTTTGAATGAGGGCAATGAGGACGTGGTCCTATGTGAACGGGGTATCCGTACTTTTGTGGACCACACCCGGAACACCCTGGATGTAAGTGCCATTCCAGCATTCAACCGATTAACCCATCTACCGGTCATCGTAGATCCAAGCCATGCAGCCGGTAAACGACATAAAGTGCTGCCCCTGGCACTGGCTGGTGTCGCTGCCGGTGCTCACGGAGTCATGGTTGAAGTTCATCCAAATCCAGCCATGGCCCTTAGTGATGGTCCTCAGCAATTGGTCCCTGCTGATTTTCAGGAATTGATCGACCGGATCCGCTTGGTTGCCAAGGCTGTTGGTAAAAATTTAGACTGACATAAGCTTGACGCCCTCGCAAAAAGGATTTGCAAAAACACGGAATATACCCTATGTAAAATAAATACAACAACTTATGGTAAATATACCTAAACCTATAAATAACAACACTCTGCGTCATTTCGACAGGTGGTCCCTGAGCTCTGTCGAAGGGCGGTCCCTGAGCTCTGTCGAAGGGCGGTTCCTGAGCTCTGTCGAAGGACTCAATGCAACGCTCTGCGAGAGGGACTTTCTGCGGTGGCGTCAAGCTTCTAATGCCACAAAGACTCTAAAACACCCCGGGTTACGATAATAGACCTGGTGTTGATGACTTTGTGATTGGTGGCAAAATGTGAAGGGGTACCAAGATGGCATTGCAAGGTGAGATCAAATTACCCGGTGATAAATCCATCAGTCATCGCGCACTTATGTTTTCAGCGTTGGGAGATGGTGTCAGTCGCCTGGATAACCTGAACCCGGGAGTCGATGTTCGTACCACCTGGGAAGCATTGATCAACTGTGGTATCCAGATCGAAGATAAAAATGGAGCCGTTCATGTACAGGGGGGTGGTTTAAGACCATTTCAGCAACCCGAACGAGCTCTGAATTGTGGAAATTCCGGAACCACGGCTCGGCTGATGCTGGGTCTACTGGCCGCTCATCCCATTCATGTTCAGTTTATAGGGGACCACTCTCTGAGTCGCCGACCCATGGATCGTGTATTTCGTCCCTTACAACAGATGGGTGCCAATGTGTCTGCCCAGGAACGAAAATTCCTGCCCCTGATGCTCAGCGGGCGGGGTCTGTGGGCACTGGAGTATCGTTTGCCCTATGCCAGTGCCCAAGTGAAGTCAGCCATTCTGCTGGCAGGTTTGCATGCCCGCGGTTCGACCACCGTAAAATCTCCGGCTTATAGTCGCGATCATACCGAACAGTTACTGAAAGCCATGGGCGCAAAATTAAAGATCAATGGGCGGGCTGTTTCAGTGAGCCCTTTGACTAAACCCCTCCAAGCTATTGATTTTTCCATCCCCGGTGATTTTTCAGCCGCTGCCTTTTTTATTACAGCTGGTCTTCTGGTACCGGATTCTGACCTGGTCATTCGCCAGGTCGGCGTCAATCCCACCCGCATTGCATTTTTACACGCTGTTCAGGAAATGGGTGCCCAGGTTACGATTGCGAATAGAAATGAAATCCATGGTGAAGCTGTGGCTGATCTACGAGTTCGAACTTCAGCTCTTAAAGGGATCACCATTCACCCGGAGCAAATTGCCAACCTCATCGACGAATTACCACTAATTGCCCTGCTGGGCAGCCAGGCCACCGGTGAGACAGTGGTCAATGGGGCTGAAGAATTGAGGGTTAAAGAGTCAGACCGCATCACGTCAATTGTCAATAATATGCTGGGCTGGGGTGCCAAAATATTTGAACGTCCCGATGGTTTTAGTATTGAAGGTCCCACACCGCTGAGTGGAGGGATAGTCACCACCTATGGCGATCACCGGATCGCCATGACCATGAGTGTGGCTGGTTTGATCAGTGAACAAACTCCTGTCTTGGATAATACAAAATGTATTGATATTTCTCATCCAGGATTTTTGGATGAATTACGGGACCTGTCTGACAAATAAACGCAGTAACCTTGATGACCTCGCAGAAAGTATTTGGAAAGACACAAAGTATACCCTATGTGTATAAATACAATTACGTAAACATTCAGTAAACCCCGTTAGCTCTAACCAATTAAAATAATAATCCAAAATAGAGCTGGACACAGGAAGTATTATGGCATATAATATACGGCATGGAAGTCGTTTATGGTCAACCCAGCATCAACCCCCAAGCAGAAATCATACAACTCACTCGAAGTACAAATTTTTGGCGCGCCCAACATTTGCGTGCCGTTCAGCGGGAAGCCAGGCATAAAGCTTATATTAAACAGCTTAAGGAAGAACTCAATACAAGTTGCACTGCAGTTAAAGAAAAGGATCAACAAATTGAG
>JAJRSW010000099.1 GCA_024278595.1 Fidelibacterota bacterium
GAAATTGAAATCCACCTGGACACATTCACAGTGGATTGGCCTGATACAAATCTTATTACATTGCCTCCTACATTGACATTTTCAGTGGAACAGGGTTACTATGAAGCTGTTGAGCATGATCTTTATATCAGCCCTGATGGTGATGATACGAACTCAGGAGTATCCTTTGAACATCCGCTAAGAACGATTCAACATGCCCTTACCATAATTGAAAGTGACAGTCTAAATCCCCGCACAATTTATCTGGATGAAGGGGTTTATGCTCCATCTGGTGGTCAGCATTTTCCCTTGAATCTGCGTAGTTATGTGGATATTCAGGGTACAGGGAAGGAGTTAACCATTCTCGATGGGGAAAATGTTGCACCTCTAATAAGAACTTTTTATGATAACTATTATAAAGTGTCAGATATGTCAATAACAAGAGCACCTTTCTTAGGGGTTGCTCGCGCAATAACCACTAATGATGATATTGAAGGGGTTTATTCCAATATTGATCTTTATAATAACAATGGAGGTGCTTTTAATATGGTATTTTTCGGAGGAGGTGAAGAGATACCCTATCCCCAGAATAGTAGCATGCTGATAGACAGCGTGGAAATAGTTGATAATAACTGTCAGTGGACAGTGGCTCTTGGTCCAGCGAAAACTACTATCTTCCAAAACAGTATCATCAGAAATTCAACGCCCGTTTATAATGAGATCATGGAACAATATCTAAATCTTCCGTTATTTATTTATCCTCATACGTATATCGAAGGTGAACAAACCAAAACTCTAAAAAATGTGGAGATCACACAGAATCATAATCCTCAAGCTCAAAGCGATAATCATGCTGTAGCAGTTATTATATACGATTCAGCTACTGCTGATATAATTAATTGTACACTAGCCGATAATAGCGCTACGGCAGGTGGTGTAATCACAACAGATTGGCGTGCTACAGCCAGGATTGTGAATAGCATTCTATATAACAATTATCCGAACCAGATATGGCTCTATAATCCCTTTCAAAATTCAGGGAATACTGTTTTAATTAAGAACTCAATTATTCAGGATGCCGAATGGGGTATCAATCTCATAGGAACAAATACGGTCCATTGGCTGGAGAATAACCTGGATGCAGATCCCTGGTTCCAGGGTGGTGATGAGAACCCCTATTATCTGACAGCCAATTCTCCAGCGATTGATGCTGGAACCGCCTTTTTTGTCTGGGAGGGGGATACCATCGTAAATCTGAGCCCTGATGAGTATGCAGGACTGGCCCCGGATATCGGTGCCTACGAGTACCAGGAACCTGATGCTCTAGATCAACAGACTCTGCCAGTCGGATTTGAACTCCATGGCAATTTCCCTAATCCTTTTAATGGTAGTACTCAGATTTCTTTTTCAGTCCCAAATCAGAGTGATGTGGAATTGACCATTTACAATGTAAAAGGTCAACAGGTCAAGCATCAATCGTTTGCGGGTTTAATACCCGGGAACCACCGCATCCAGTGGGCCGCCGGGAATCTGCCTGCTGGTCTCTATCTATACGAGATCGAAACCGGAGGTTCCAAGCTTGCAGGGAAAGCCCTATTAGTCAAATAGCAGGTTCTGAGAGAACCAGTTTTTCATTATGGTGCCTATGGTAGAGACAGGCCATGCCTTGGCTTTAAAGCATTATAGGCAAATGGAATGGGTAGATTGGTGTTGAAGAAACAGTAGCAAACCTAAGTCTGAAATTTTACGGCATCATTTGCCATAGCGCCTCAAAATCCGCCAGGCTACTGGGTAATTATTGCGGATCTGTCCATTTGCCAAAACATTCATCCAACCCAAGCCAAAACCAGTATAGCAAACCAGATAACGTCCAGATTTTGGTCTCTCGAAGTTGCTCAGATTGATCTGAGCCAGATAATCCAGAGCCTGATCCAATTCAAGTTCAATTGTTGGCAGATCCTGATGAAGAGACTGGCTAAGCGCTAATTCTGGTGCTGGTTTTAGTTTTCCGTGATATACTTTGCCCATATTCAACCCAGAGTGGGTCACCCTTAAATGCTTACTCAAGAGCTGGTAATCATCAAGGAATACAGTTGGTAAAGCGATGCGATGTTGTTCTCGGGTAAGAAAGCTGTAACGCTCAGGAGCTTTAAGCCAGTGTTGATCCTCGGCAGTTGAGGATTCCACACGCAGCCTGGGGGAATTGAATCTTAGCCGGCTCTGCTTTGAGCCTGGTGCACCACTTTTCCGGAAAGCGGCCAGGAAGAATCCTTCACCTCTTACATGATGCGGATAAAAGCGGTAGCCAGGCAGGTCACCGTTGGCAGGCTGGATTCCCCAGGTTGGCGGAATTTCAATTTCGATGGCTTTGAGATCTGTCTGAGTCTGCAACCAGCTCATGTTCTGCTCATTTTCAGCTTCAGCGAAAGTGCAGGTGCTATAGATGAGCAGGCCACCTGGCGCCAGGGCTGGTACAATATCGGCCAGTATCCGTTTCTGACGGGCAGCACACAGCTCAACATGCTGTTCGGACCATTCGTTCATGGCAGAAGGGTCCTTTCGCATGAGACCTTCACCAGAGCAGGGTGCGTCCACCAGGATCACATCAAAATATGCTGGAAGTTTATGAAAATAACGTGGGTCACTCTGGGTCACAATATGATTGTCACTACCCCAACGGTTCAGGGTTTGACCCAGGATTTTATTGCGACCTGAAATGATCTCATTGGCCACCAGGAGCGAATCCCTGGAAATCAAGGATTGGAGCAGGGTCGCTTTACCACCTGGTGCCGCGCTCAGATCAAGCACCCGCAGATCCTGATTCAGATCGACCAATTCACGCAGGGCATGGGACAGAAACATGGAGGAAGCCTCCTGCACGTAGTAGGCACCAGCATGAAACAGGGGATCCAGGGTGAAGCTGGGTCGGGTTGGCAGATAGCGACCCTGGTCACACCAGGGAACGATCTCCTCATCCTGAAATAATCCGGTCGGCTTACCAGGGTTCAAGCGCACTGAAACTGGCGCAGGCGTCGCCATGGCTGTCTTAAAAGCTTCGAATTGGTCGCCCAACTGCCTGGCTAAGCGAGCTCTTAACGGTTCTGGAAGTTGGCTCAAAATTGGGGTCATTACCTAAACTAATTCAAAGTCACTGAAAAGGAATCAATATTCAATTTCAGATGCTTGACCAGCAGGTAGTTTACCTTTGGCAATAAAATATTTTCGCAATCGCTGTTTACAGGCACTATATTTGCAACTTGTTGGCCAGGAGTAATAATTGCCTTTTGAATGAGTGTTCTCCCAGATCAATTTCTTGTCGATTATATTCTAAGAAATTCAAGTATATAAGGAGTATTAATATGTCAATGTTAAAGGCCAGAATGGAAGAGATCATCCCTCCATTTCGTGAAGAAGTAGCTAATATTCGTAAGAACCACGGTGATAAAAAATTATGCGATGTGACTGTAGCTCAGGCTTATGGCGGGATGCGTGGTGTAAAAGTCATGATCACAGAGACCTCTGCGCTTGACCCTGAAGAGGGTATCCGTTTTCGGGGTTATACCATCCCTGACCTCCAGGAGAAACTACCGCACGCCGCTGAAGGAGAAGAACCTTTACCAGAAGGTCTTTTCTATCTTTTAATGACTGGTGATCTTCCCACCGCAGAGAATGTTGCTGAACTTACTCAGGAATGGCAGACGCGGGGCACGCTTCCAGACCACATCTACAAAGTAATTGATGCTTTGCCAAAAGATACTCACCCAATGACCCAGTTCTCGGCTGGTATTGTTGCCCAGCAGACCGAATCGGTCTTTGCTGCTGAATACCGCCAGGGCTTGAGCAAGCTGGATTACTGGAAACCGGTCTACGAAGATACCATGAATCTACTCGCTCGTCTACCGGCCTTGGCTTCCTATATCTATCGTCGCAGTTACAAAGATGGCCAGATCATTTCTTCAGATCCTTCATTGGACTGGGGGGGTAACTTTGCCCATATGATGGGTTTTGACACCAAAATGTTCCGTGAACTCATGCGGATATATCTCACCATTCATGCTGACCATGAGGGAGGCAACGTATCTGCCCACACCACCCACCTGGTGGGCTCAACCCTGTCAGATCCGTACTATGCATTATCAGCAGGTATGAATGGTTTGGCTGGTCCGCTACACGGTCTGGCAAATCAGGAAGTATTACGCTGGATCATGGAGGTTAAAGAAAAACTGGGTGGCGGTGTGCCCACCATGGATGAGCTTAAGAAATTTGTCTGGGATACATTGGCCTCGGGCAATGTGGTTCCTGGGTACGGTCATGCTGTCCTCAGGAAAACAGATCCTCGTTACTCAGCCCAGCGTGAATTCGCTCTGAAGCATTTCCCAGATGATGAATTGTTCAGGGTTGTCAGTATGCTTTATGAAGTGGTACCACCCATTCTGCTGGAGCAGGGTAAGGCCAAGAATCCCTGGCCCAACGTTGATGCCCATTCAGGCGTGCTACTGGTCCACAATGGGATGCATGAGTATGATTTCTATACCGTCCTGTTTGGTGTATCACGGGCAATGGGTGTACTTGCTTCCACTGTCTGGGATCGGGCGATCGGGTTGCCATTGGAAAGACCGAAATCATTGACAACTGAATTTATTAAATCGATATTGTAAAAGCGGGGATACAGACCGATAGAAAGCCTTGGTTACTCCAGGGCTTTTCATTTTTATATAGACAAAGGTTTCTAATGGATAATTTGGAATAAATGTGTTTAATTGATACGCTTGTGAATGATTTGATGCTAGATGAAACTTGATCGCTGATAGATAGATGCCATTCCTTTTTAATAGTTAAAGCGAAAGTTGGTATAGAAGCCCCATGCAATTAAAGGATACGCGGATACTCATTGTTGAAGACGAGATCATCGTTGCCAGTGAAATCAAGCTGCGCCTGGAAGAAATGGGTTATGGTGTCATCGGAATTGTAAATAATGGACGTGATGCGATCATCAAAGCTGAGCTATACGAGCCAGATGTCATTCTCATGGATATCACCCTTAAAGGCAAAATGACCGGTTTGGAAGCAACCCGAGAGATTACAAAAACGAGCGACATCCCCGTGATCTTCATCACGGCTCACACTGATAAAACAACCCTCGATTATGCACGCGAAGCCAGTACTCACGGTATCTTCACCAAGCCCTTCAGTGATGTTGAATTGCAGGCAGCCATTCAGCAGGCACTGATCTCCAAGATCATGAAAAATTATCTGGAAGAGACAGAAGACGAAAACGACTGACCGGCCCCTCTTTTTTTCATGACCCCGATAAGTATTTGACCAAGCCTCCCTGGTCTTTTTCAATAATAAATCCAAATTTGTAGAAATATCCGGGATGGAGAAAACCGGTAGTGATCAGCTCCTTTTTAGCGATGCGCATACGGTTGATAAATTCATCCAGCAGTCCGCGACTGATCCCCTGGCCGCGTTGATTTTCCGAAACCACCACTTTATCCATATACACCAGATTCTCACCCTGGTTCAGGTAGAATAATCCACCGATCACTCTGCCTGTCTGATTCAAGGCCAGCAGGAAATGATGCTCATGGGTAAATCCAACATCCATATTAGCTTTGCGGAAGAGTTGTTGTAATTGAATGATCTCCTTGGGGTGCATGGCCCGACGAATACGGTAGGTCCCACCTTTACTGTCATGACGGGAGATCATGATCTCTATTTCAGCCAGAGTTGTGGAGCGGGTTGCGATCAATTCAATATCTTCACTGGGTGGCAATTCAGGGAATGCCAGTCGTTTCAGAAAAAATGCATCATATTCGTCCAGGTCTTGCTGACTGATGTATTGACTGATCTCACTTTGGAGACTTAGACCGTCTAAAGCATGGTTTTGCATGTTTTTTGCCAGCTTTTTCAGATATTCCTTGATGCTTTTATCTGCTTCCGAGAAAACAGTCTGATAAAATAGCTGAACCCGTGCATCCGGATATTCCGGTTCGCAGTCCTGAATGTGATAGTCCTGGAAAAGTCCTTTGAGGAAATGAGCTTTGGCTTTTAAGGTGGCTTCCTGATTCAGGGATATCCAACGATGATAACGACGACTGGCAAAATAGACCGATTTGGCCTGAAAGCCCTTTTCCTGCACATTGACCAGAAATGATTCCAGGTCTGTTCTGCGAGCAGGGCTAATAGCTGGATCATCAAGCAGGGCCTCAAAAAATTCTGGGCTATGTTTTTGCCCCAGGGCTTCGCGGATCGCGTAGTAGATGATGTTCGATCTGGCACATAGCTTAAAATTTGCGAAATCCCCTTCAGTTTTCCTGACGAAGAGCGAGTCCAGATTCTCTAGAAATTCCAACTGGCTGTTTACCGATCGAATGCCTGAGATCGAGACCAGGCGGCCACCAACATAGTAGTCATGAACAGGTACGACGATCTTCCCCGGGCTGGGATCTGTGATCATCTTTTTAAAGCGAGTTCTTTTCCAGAAACTGGTATAAGTATAGATACCGGTCCATACAAAGTGGGGCCACAGGTATTCCGGTGCCGGCATTTCATCGGAGGAACCAGCCCAGACCGCCTGCTTCAAATATTGTCTCACGGTGAGACCCGGGATAAACTCTTCCGACCAGAGGTCACCCTCTGGTTGATATGAGCCAAGGGTTTCCACCAATTGGTCCATTTTATTCTCCCTGAAACAGGCCAGGAGCCAATACAGCTCGGTAGTGAGCTGTTCTGGTTTCAGATTATCATTCAGATTAATGGCGAATTTGTAACTGCGCTCAGTACTTTGTACTGTGGCACGATAAACAGTCTTCCCATGGGCGGTCCCTAAAAGTGTGATCCAAATTCCCTGGGGCGGTATATCCTGAAGGGTCAATTGTTTTCCAGCAAAAAATAGATACATCGACTCGTTTAAAAATGAGCTATTTTTAAAGGCATGAATGATCCTCTGGCGATGATCCCCGCCAACCGGCTTATCAAACATAAGCACATCTTCCCAACTAAGGGCTTGGTCCAAATAGAAATCAGAGCTGGCAGCTTCGATCTCACCCATGGCTTGTGAAAAATTTTGATTTATACTGGCATAAACAGACAGGAAGTGTGAGGTCAGCTTATTTTTTGAGGGGCGGTTGACTACCACACTGATCAGGGCCGAGCGAATGGTGGCGTAAAATTGCGGGTATTGCTTTGACCAGGACAGTAGGATCCCCAAAATATTTCGGAGTAGTATGCTTGGCTCAGACGCCTCAATTTCCTGATTGGACAACCACTTGAGGAAGTCAGTAGCCAGAGACACCTTGTGGATATTAATATTTGACCAAGATGGGATCTGCGGGTCTTCCGAGAAGAGCAGTTTCTGCGCCAGGGCATAATTCACAACTCGCTCCAGCTCATTGGCCGGATATAGTGCCACTACCTGTTCCACTGCAAATTGTGATTGGGCCAGGTCATCTGAGCGGATCAATCGCAAGAAAGCGTAGCGGATGATATGCCGCCTGCTATCCCCAGATTTAGCATAGATCCGAGCCAGCAGTCGAAAAGCCGCCTGAGAGGGATGAAGCGTCTGGGAATAGATCAGATGGATAACCGGTTTCAGGGCTTCAATGGAGTTGTCGGCGTGCTCCAGGGCTTTTTGGATCTGCTCACCATACTGAGTCTGCTCATCTGCAGAAGATTCCAGATCAACCCAGGTACCAGGCAACCAGTCAGGTGTCTGGTTCAAGGCCTTGATCCTTAAATTCGGATAATCAAGAAAGATCTCTAACTCGGTATTACCAATACAATAAGCCGGTTGCCGAATGAATTCGTCAAACTGAAGCACACGGCCTTCGAATTGATAGAAAAATGCACCAATGCGGATCTCACCGTTTCCGGGTTCGATCCTTAGCGAGAATTTTTGATCTCGATGTCTGAGAATGTGGCCGGTGACCTCAAGATCGTTTTGGGTCCAGCCCCTTTGGGAGAATACCCAATTAGGAATTTGAACTTCCAGGTCATCCATAAAAAACGACTTATAGGGTCTTTCGTATAAGGCTTCAACCGTTTCGGCAAAGTGCTTCAGGATAGTACTACGTTTATAGGTCCCCTTTTCCGTCAACTCACCCTGGTCTTTATTGAAATCTCGATTTACCAAACGGAAATCAACGATCCGTTCGAAGGGTGCCAGGAATGAATTGACCGAGTGGATCACTGTGGCCACATAATCACGCAGTTCCTGTTCACTGTTCCTGATTTCCAGCAGATCTTCATGCTTGCGATTGATCCTTACCAGAGCAGTATTGTAGGGCCTGTGATCACCCACAATAAATAACTGCTGGATACTATCAAAATCGCGAAACATATTCTCGATCTTTTGCGGGGCAATGGTTTGGCCCTTGGCATTTTTATAAATTTCTTTCTTGCGGTCGATGATCTCGATCTGACCATTCTTCAGGGTCTGAAAAATGTCTCCAGTAGTAAACCAGCCATCGGGCCGATCATCAGGTTCAATGGGTTTCCAGTAGCTGCTGGAAACGTAGGCCCCACGAATCCACAATTCTCCATCCTCAACGATCTTGATCTCCATGCCGGGGAGGGGCAGTCCCACGGAATTCTCGATATACCCATCAGTGGGGGTCATGGTAATGCCGCCAGTAGCTTCTGTCATCCCATATCCACTATGGAGATGCAGATCATGGGTCTGAAAGAAGCGGAAGATCTCTGGAGGCAGGTATCCAGCGGCAGACAGACCCCAGCGGAGAGCACCACCGGTTACATCGTTAACCACTTCATGGATCTTTTTTGCGTCCTCATTAACAATATCAATCCGACCACCGATGGTCTCGTAGATATCCTGCCAACGTTTGGGAATACTGATCAAAACCGTGGGATTGATATCGCGCAGGTCACTGAGCAGCGACTGAATGCCCTTCCCACTGGAAAAGGTGTATTCTGCCCCCCAGAATATGGATCCCCACATTTCCAGAAATCTACCGAAGGTGTGGAAGAGGGGCAGGAAACTGAGAAACCGATCTGCTGGACCTAAATTCAAGGCCAGAGATCGGGCAAATCGTTTGGATATGATATTCTCGTAAGTGAACACGATTCCTTTGGGATGACCAGTTGTCCCGGAAGTATACATGATGCTGGCAACCCTATCCAATGATACAGACAGCCTGATTCCCGCCAGCCAGTTCAGCGAATCCCCGGTGCCGCCATCTTCCACCAGCCTTTTAAACGGCTTGACCAACGGATTGGTTGAGACCACATTATTGTAGGTAATAATATGTTTTACGCGAGGCAAACCAGGCAAAATGTTTTCGATGGTCCGCAAGTGCTGAGAATCTGAAACAAAAATACCCTCGATCTCAGCATGCTGGAGGATGTATTCAATTTGGGCGGGTGGAGCAGCTGGCTGAATGGGCACATTTACAAAGCCATAACTAAGACAGGCAATATCGGTGCAGGCAACCTCCAGACGGTTTTCGGACAAAATTGCTATTCTGGGATTATTGTTGCCCATGAGGTCGATTAGACCGGCTGCCAGATGGTCAACTGTATTGCTGATGGCTGACCAGGAACGGGTTTGCCATTCACGACCCTGCTTAAATTTGAACAGGGATTTTTTCCCCAGCTGTTCAGTACGACGTTGGAAGAGGACACCAGGCGTATAGTCCAATTTCCGGATAAGTTCCATTTCAAGATTAAACCACTGGTCCTGGATATCATATTTTTTGATGAGAGCAGTAAAGGTTGGATTCCAGCCCTGTTCCAACAGGTGGCGTTGTCTTTCAGGACTCCCTGAAGCGAGAATATGAGCACCAAATATGAGAATAGCTTCACTCCAGTTAGCTGGGTCAACCAGGTCATGCTGGTTCAGGTCATCGAAATATAACTCGATCTCTGATTCGATTTCCTGTGAACCAGTTTCCAGACTATTTATGAGGGTGCGAAGCAATAAACTCACCTGATTATCCTTTTAATTGAGCCAGTAACATAGAAAGGATAGCTTTGACATGCAATTTAATTGCTGTTGCCCATTTGCTGAAGAAGCCAAGAGTTTCAGAAAATAGCGATGCGGGTCAAAATAGCCCTTTTTTAGGCCAATAATTGTGATGTTTTAGGTCCGGATAAGATTATTATGATCTGAATGTTGATTTTCGTCAAATGGTGTAGAAATGGCACAAGATTTGTCTCACTAGGAAAGCAATGAAAAATTTTTCACAAACATCGGATAATTCAGCGACTGGCGTCTCGATCGCATTAATGGACATGCGGCAACAGGAGATCAGTATGGAGGCTGAGATCCAACTTTTAGGAGGTAAGCATGTCTAATCATGTTGCAGAATTTATGGCTGGTGTTCAAGCAAAGAACCAGGCTCAGCCAGAGTTTATTCAGGCGGTGGAAGAAGTAGTAACTTCCTTGATGCCGGTAATCGATCGGAATCCTCATTATCGGGAAGCCAAGATCCTGGAGCGAATTGTCGAACCAGAACGGGTGATCATGTTCCGGGTTCCCTGGGTAGATGATTCAGGTACAGTTCAGGTTAACCGTGGTTTTCGCGTCGAGTTCAATAGTGCCATTGGTCCTTATAAAGGCGGTCTGCGGTTTCATCCCAGTGTGAATCTTGGAATCTTGAAGTTCCTGGGTTTCGAACAGGTCTTTAAAAATGCCTTGACAACACTGCCCATGGGTGGTGGAAAAGGTGGATCAGATTTTGATCCCAAGGGAAAATCTGATCTGGAAGTGATGCGTTTTACCCAGTCCTTCATGTCGGAGTTATTCCGTCATATTGGTCCGAATACTGATGTTCCTGCTGGAGATATCGGTGTGGGTGGACGTGAGATCGGTTTCATGTTTGGGCAGTATAAAAAACTGCGCAACGCCTTTGAGGGGGTCTTAACTGGTAAGGCTCTCAATTGGGGCGGCAGTTTGATCCGTCCTGAAGCAACCGGTTATGGGACGGTTTATTTTGCTGAAGAAATGCTCAAGACCCGTAATGACAGTATTGCTGATAAGATCGTCACCATTTCTGGTAGCGGTAATGTGGCCCAGTATGCCACTGAAAAGGTGCTCGATCTGGGTGGAAAAGTGGTGACACTTTCTGATTCAGCTGGAACCATTTATGATGCTGCCGGTATTGATCGTGAGAAATTGGCCTGGGTCATGGATCTCAAGAACAATCGTCGCGGTCGTATCAAAGAATATGCCGATGAATTTGATGCCGAATATCATGCAGGCAAACGTCCCTGGCATGTGAAGTGTGATATAGCTCTGCCTTGTGCCACCCAGAACGAAGTGAATGAGGAAGAATCAAAAGCCCTGGTGGCAAATGGATGTTATGTAGTTGCTGAGGGTGCCAATATGCCTTCCGATCCTGAAGCTATTGAAGTTTATCAGGCAGCGAAGATCCTGTACGGTCCCGGTAAAGCTGCCAATGCTGGTGGTGTGGCTGTTTCCGGTCTGGAAATGTCTCAGAACAGTCTGCGGTTATCCTGGACGCGTGAAGAAGTGGATGAACGTCTGCACAACATCATGAAGAGTATTCATACGAATGCCTATGAAACAGCTGCTCGTTACGGTGTTGATGGTGACTATGTGGCCGGTGCTAATATTGCTGGTTTCTTGAAGGTTGCTGATTCCATGATGGATCAGGGTGTTGTCTAATACCAAATTCAAATAAAAGATGTCTTAAAAAGCACGGGTCATTCCCGTGCTTTTTTAATTATTACAATAGCTGAGTTGCCCGTAGTCTTACCTGCGCTTTTTATTCACCTGCCCAAAATAAAAAGCGCAGCTAACTCTGCGCTTTTTGTTTAGATCTAACTTTGTATGTATGGGTCAGGCAGGTATTTCGTCACTAACACGCGCTTTGAAGTTCTGGTAAAATTTATCTCAACGCTGACCCTGCTTTTCAATGGCTTCACTTAAAGAGGGCAGGTTCTCGCCTTGAAAAGCGATACCCCTCGCCAGATCCTTACAATACTCAAAACCCCGTTGCATATTCTCATAGAAAGTATCCAGGGCTTTTTGGGCCCTTATGTTCCCCAGGGCATCATCCACCATGGATTGAAAATAATCCACATAAAGCTGGATCTCTTTGGCAAACATGTGGGGTCGATCTTTGGAAAGTAATTCTTTACCCCGGCCATAGATCTGGTCCACCATTTCTTCCAGGGAGTAGTAACGGTTGAACCAGGATAGATTGGGTCCGGGACAAATAGCCTGGGGGGAACGTTCAGCCCGTGCGATACCTAAACTGATCAAGGCTCCGTTGCCGAGGTGTTCACAGAGACAGGCTTTGGCCAGCACCTTATTGATGGCGGAGTCCTGCTCTGCACCAGAGTCGCAGGCAGTATTGATCTCTTTAAGCTTGTGTGTCATGTATTCTGTCGAGGCGGTACAGATGGGTAATTCAGTGAACTCAGTATTTGAAACCAGGAAACCCTTAGGACAGGGTGAGCCTGGTTTACCCTTGATATAGCGTGAGATACCCCATTTTTCTGATCCGGAATCTTTAAGATTATTAAAGGGGACGCCCAGGGGAGAGGCACCACTCAAATAAAGCGAGTCGTCTGTTGAATTCATGAGCTGCATCCGGGTCGGAGTGTCAATGGGAGTGGCTTCCGGTACCAGCAGAAAGGGGCTGGCCCAACCTGTGCGGTCAATGCCATAGCCTTTTTCCAGGCGTTGCACCTCGCCGTGATTCCCAATGCCACCCTGGACCGTAATTTCAGGATGGTGCTCCAGATCTGCCGGGTAATCCCAACCCATTTTATCATAAAAACGCTTGATTATCGGTTGAAACTGGGTGCCCAGCTCTGTGCGCTTTTCCTTAAAGTCGTTGAGGAGAATGGGCAAGAGGTGTCCTGGTGAGGCAAAGGCGTGCCCCCCGCAGTTCAAGCCGGATTCGATCCTGAATTCGGATATTTCCAGACCTTTCTTTGCCATATACCGTCCCTGGATCATGGCGGAACGAAAATCACTTACCTTCAGGATGATCTTTTTCTGGATCACACCTTCATGGTCGCGATAAAAGTCTTTATATTTGGTCATGTAGCCGTAGAGACTTTGATTGATACCTGCTGAAAAGACCATGGCAGAATCAAGTTTGCTCTTGGCAAATCCCCGTAGAGCAGCCTTGGCATCTGAAAATTCCTCACCCAGGGGTTTGCCATGTTTATCAGTATCTATCCGGTCTACTTTAACCATGATATTGACATCAATGCCGCCAGGACTCATTTTTTGACTCAGCTCACTGGCGATCTTTTTACGGTTTCCCCCTGGTTTGCTAGCCATCAAATCGTGATAAGCCTGCTTTAGACTGCTGGTGTCGGGGAGTAATTCAAAATAGCGTGATTTATCATTCTTTTCAAAAAATGGTAAGGCTCGAACCTGTTCCATTTTCAGCTCAACAATTTCGTGGACCATATTCAGATAGGCAGTGATGCGTTTGGCCCGACCATCATCCTCACGGGGAGATATTCGTTCGAATGGTAGATCGTATTTGGCCGTGTAGAATTTTCTCAGTCGTTCAAGCAGAATGTCATCAATAATAGAGATGACAGACGTAATGCCCAAATGAGCCAAACGAATGGGGGTGTCTATATAATGACCGGTTCCCATGACAGGTATATGAAAATTATGAATGGGTACTGACACGAAATAAACCTCATGAATTATTCTTGGTTAGGACTTTCAAAACTAGGACTTATGGCCTTTCAAGCCATTGGGACATAGTTGGGTTAATACTAAACGAGAATGTCTTGATTTCAATAAAAGAATCAAAACAGTTCATTAACAATAACACTTTTTGGTAACTAGGCTCAATTAGGCTGAACCGGGGGGACGGTGTAACTATTCAGACTTGTTGTTTCAGGCAAGCATCTAATCTGATTATCAGCAACCCAAGATTGAATTTACCCACCATCCTCGCCAGGTGATTCAGAGCACCCGGGATGCCAGATATGACCAGTTCCCTGTAGGCCATCAACCTGAATAATAAAGGGTTGTTCAAAATGAAAATGCTTCAAATACTTCAGCGCGGTGGCCGGTGTTTGATCTTTGAACCAGGTCAGATTCATATCGGTCTCCAGACGGCGCGGTGGGATGGTGAAATAGCTGATCCCCAGAGAAGTGATGTTCTGGAAAAAATGACTGCCAAAAGACGGTTCCACATAGAGATCGGGTAGACCCACTTCCACGATGGATCGTGCATTTGAGATGTAATTCCAACTGACGGGGATACCCAGCATGGGATCGGCAGTTCCCCAACGACCAGGGCCAACCAGCAGGTAAGGGTGGTCGGGGCTGAATTTGCGATTCAGCTCACGGATCTCCATGGCGATCTGCTGGCTTTTAAGAATATCGAATCTATCCAGGTCGATATAGATCAGATCACAAATTTCAATATTGTCGCCGTTCCCCAGACAGATCTCACTACAGAACAGTTCAGCCCCTTTTTGAGCCGACTCCATATTCACCATTTGAGGACGCTCGTAGGTGACCATGGGTCGGATCTGGAGGATAGACAGCTCGGCGGGTTCGTCTGGTTCCGTGGGTAAATTGACGGCAAATTCCATCTCAACTTCGCAACCCATTCCCAGTTTGCCAAATTCCATCAGGTCGATGAGGATATTTGCCAGAGGTAGACTCTTCCATTTTAAAATATTAGCAAAAGTAATTATGCGTGGTCCAGCTTCAAACAGACTTTCACGAAAACGGCCATCTTGAAAGGAGTAGACACTGGCGATCTGATCCAAATTGCCATGCTCCTCGGCTGTTTTTAAGTCTAACTGAGTCAGGTTCGAACTTTCTCCATGCGTTAAAGGGGCGTTACAATCCGACATACCAAGGGCATAGAAATGGCTCTGACTATTTTTCAAAATGGATTGTTGATCATAGAACTGAGGCAGAACATCTGGTTTTCGGGGGCTGAACTTCAGGGCTTTTTCCCCGTTTACAACCGTCCGTCCCAAACCCAGACACATGGTCACCATGCCCTCATCGCGTTGCATGGAACCCTGAGGGTAGTAATTAACGGTTTGGATCACACCTGAAAAATTCGGGTAATAGTGATCACCGTACTTCCGGCCACTCAAATGCTGGATCACGATGGCCATTTTTTCGTCTTCGGGGCGATTGCCTGTGGAATTGAGGTAGGCAATGGCCTCCCGATGAAATCCAGAAGCATAGACCAGTTTCAAAGCCTCCAGCAATTGAAAGATCCGCGTATCCAGGGCTGGTGCACAATTGGGTAGCATATATGTGGAATATATTCCGGCAAATGGCTGAAAAAGGGAATCCTCTAACAGACTGGAGGATCGAACAGCCAGTGGTCCGGCATGATTCCCCAGGTAGGCGTGCAGTTGTTCTGTGAAATTGCCCGGGAATACAGCTTTCCGGAAAAGATCGTCGATCTCTTCATTGGATTCCGCAGCAAGCGCTTTGAGTCGCAGATTATTAATATCCAGGAAACGGTCATACACATCGGTAGCAATGACTGCGAATTGTGGCACATCCACCTTGATCTCGGTGGTCTCCCGACTGAAATCAAAGCGCCGCAGATGGGCACTCAAGAAGGCCAATCCACGGGCTTTACCACCAATGGAACCGCCGCCGATCCGGACTGCTTTCATGGACGGATCATAAGTATCAATATTGAAATAACTGACCTTATCAAACTGGTTCGCTGAACGATATGATTCTATGGCGGCCAACAGAATCTCGCGGAATTCTTCTGGATCCTCAAAGTCCTCGATATTGATGGGTTTTAAATAATCAGCCAGGTCGAAATGACCACGGACTGCCAGCCAGTTCGAAAAATGATCTCGACGAGCATGGTAGCTAATGCTTTGCATGGGAACTGAGGAGAGGGCAGCAGTAAGTGCATTCAAATGTCTTACTTTGGCAATGGTCTTACCTGCCTGAGTGCTAAAATCAAGATCCCCGAAACCACAATGACGAACGACAAAATTCTGTAGGCTTTGAACCAAGTGGGGCGAGTTCTTATCCAGGAAGTAAGCACCGAGTTCCATGGCGGTAACTTCATTCTCACCATCCATGGATTGCATCAGCACCGGCATGCTCGGGTTCTTTTTTTGAACAATCCGGATAAATTTTGCCCCGGCTTTTGGATCCAGAACATTATTTCTGGGATACCTCACATCAGTGATGACCGCCAGCATGTGATTTTTGTACTGCCGGTATAATTCCACAGCTTCCTCAAATGTAGTCGCCAACAGGATCTTGGGTCGCGAGCGCATTCGAAATAACCGTAATTCATCGTTGTACTCATTCTTCATCAGCTTGTGGGTCGTATTGATGATCACATTGTAAAGCATGGGTAGGAAAATGGAATAGAATTTGGGAGAATCTTCAACAACGATGATTGCTCGGACGCCCCCCTTAAGAATATCCCGGGGAGCGTTCATCCCGTCTTCTATATATTTGACAATGGCGGTGAAGATATTGGAATCCCCATGCCAGATGAAGGCTCTGTCGATGCCTTCCAGATTGTCAACCCTTTGTGTCGCCCATTTATACTCGCGACGATTTGAGGCCAGGAGGATCACAGGTATGGATGCGTGTTTCCGTTTGATCTTACGCCCGAGTTGAAAGGGATCCATATCTGAGATGCGGGTCATGGTTATGACCAGATCATAGTGACGGGCCCGGAGTTTTCTAAGTGCATGATCTCCCGTAGAAACTCTGGTGATCCGGGGTGCACTAGTGAGGTTCATGTCCTGGTATTCAGTGAAGATCATTTCACCGAGGCGACCGTCCTCTTCCAATTTGAAGGCATCATACAGGCTGGAGATCAGGAGGATCTCGTGGATCCGATTCTGCATCATGTCTCTAAAACCTGGGCGTTGCTTGAGCGGCAGTACGTTTTTAAACATGGGAGAACTTAATTAATAATCAATAATTAATAATTAATAAATAGGAGTATTAAGGTCTCAGGGATGACCAATCCTGAACATTGGAAATAGTTCATAAGTGAATATATTGAATAAGGACTGATCTACTTATACATGTATCTTGGCATGTTGTTTGTTTAAAGTAAATCGTGATTAAGAAAGTCATAAAAGTTGGGAGCCAAGGATGAATTTCGGGATCCTCCGTGAAAGTCGTTTAAATGAAAAACGGGTCTGTATAACACCCAATGGTGCCAAATCTCTGGTAAAACGTGAGCAAACCGTCTTTGTTGAGTCTGGCGCAGGCCTGGCCAGTGGATTCTCAGATCAAGCTTATATCGAGAATGGGGCTCGGATCGTTTTTAGCCATGAAGAACTCTATGGACGTTCAGATGTGCTGTTAAAAGTGCTGCCTGTTACCGAAGACTCGCTGGAGCATATCCGGGAGGGTCAGACGATTTTTTCCTTTCAACATCTCTCAGTGAGTTCTGAACAAGTATTCCAGGGTTTGATGGATAAGAAGGTCACCCTGGTCGGTATGGAGATCATGGAAGAGGCTGACGGTTCAAGACCCATTCTAACGATCATGAGTGAATTAGCCGGACAAATGGCTCCGGTCATTGCCGGAAATTATTTGGGAAGAGATCCCATGGGTCGTGGTGTATTACTGGGGAGTGTTCCCGGTGTGGCACCGGCCTCTGTGGTACTTATTGGGGCAGGACAAGTGGGGGTGAGTGCTGCCAGGGCATTTTTGGGCTTGGGCGCTCAGGTCCATATTCTGGATCGTGACCTTAACCAACTCCGGAAGGTGCGGGGCTTACTGGGAGACCAGGTGACCACGCTTTATGCGAATCAGGCGGCCATCGAAAAATGCCTGATATTTGCCGATGTAGTTTGCACCGCCATTTTAGATCGCGGCGCGTTAACACCGCATGTGATCTCCAGGGAAATGATCAAAAAGATGAAGCATCTGGCTGTGTTCATAGATTATTCAGTTGATGAAGGTGGTGCCAGTGAGACGACCCGGCCAACCCTGCTGGCTGATCCAGTATATATTGATGAGGACGTTATTCACTATTGTGTTCCAAACATTACTGCCGGAATAAACCGAACCACTTCCATAGCCTTGAGCAATGTGCTTTCAAAATACCTTAACCAGATCGCTGAACAGGGAGTTGAAAAAACCATCAAGGGCTCATTCGCCTTAAGAAAGGGACTCTACACCCTTGAAGGACGCAATATGCAGCCCGTGCTGAACCGCAGATTCGGAATAAAGATTTAATGACCTGGACCAGCCAATATCAATCACGGATCGGTACGCCTGAAGAGGCCATGTCCCTGATCAAATCCAGGGACTCGGTTTATCTCCACGCCGGTGCAGCTACTCCACAGATATTTGTGGATGCCTTTAGTAAAAGGGTGATGCAACTCGAGGGTGTCACGATCAGCCATATCCTGAGTTTGGGAGATGCCAAATACGTGACGCCTGAGATGCAGGGGCATGTACGGTTAAACTCACTTTTTACCGGTGTCAATGTCCGGGAAGCTGTGAATGCTGGACGGGCAGACTGGACGCCGATCTTTTTATCTGAGATTCCCGGTCTGTACAAGAAAGGGTATCTACCGGTTGATGTGGCCATCATCCATGTGAGTCCACCGGATTCTCATGGATTTTGCAGCTTTGGGGTGAGTACCGATACCACCATTGCCGCCTGTAAAGTAGCAAAAAAGATCATTGCCATGGTGAATCAACAGATGCCCAGTGTGCATGGTGATAACTTTATTCATGCTTCCAAACTGGACTTCATTGTGGAAGCCGATGAGCCGCTATTCCAGGCTCCCAAGGTCGCATTATCAAAGCGACACATGCAGATCGGTAGGTACATCGCCAGTCTCATCTGAAGATGGATCCACGCTTCAGATGGGCATTGGAGCCATACCTGATGCCACCCTGCACTATCTAAAAGAGAAACGCAATCTGGGTATTCATACAGAAATGTTCAGCGATGGGGTGGTGGAGTTGGTGGAATCTGGTGTGATAAATGGTGAGGAAAAGACCCTTCATCCAGGGAAAGTTGTATCCAGCATTGTCATGGGATCTCAACATGTATATGATTTTATCCATGAAAACCCCTTTATGGAATTTCACCCCACTGATTACGTAAATGACCCCTATATTATCGCCCAAAACCATAAGATGGTTGCCATCAATTCTTCCATAGAGATCGATTTGACCGGTCAGGTTTGTTCAGACTCAATGGGAAGGTTGAACTGGTCAGGAATTGGGGGGCAAGTCGATTTTATGCGGGGTGCCTCACGCAGTCCAGGTGGTATTCCCATTATCGCCATGCCCTCAACAGCTAAAAAGGGCACCCAATCCCGCATTGTCCTGGATCTAAAACCAGGAGCCGCTGTGACCACCAGCCGTGGGGATGTGCATTGTATTGTTACTGAATTCGGAATTGCTCAGTTACACGGTAAAACATTAAGAGAACGCGCCAAAGCCCTGATCGAGATTGCCCACCCTGATTTTCGTGAGGAACTGGAGCGTCAATCCCATGAAAGTAAATTGATATAATAAATGATCGAAGACACGATATGAATCTGAGGAGGTTCTGAATATGGCAAAAGCTCGTGGACTTGTTGCAGTAAACGTCGAGGAATGTAAAGGCTGCAATTTATGCGTCGTTGCCTGCCCCGTTGATGTTCTGCATCTTGCAGACAGTTTTAATACACACGGATATAGTCCTGCTGAATACGATGGTGAAGGTTGTACTGGTTGTGGCGTTTGCTACTATGCCTGCCCGGAACCGGGAGCGATCACAGTTTACAAAAACTGGGCAGAAGCCCAGGAGGCCTACATCTGTCAGGTCAAACAGGTGCCCAGTAAGCTGACAGTAGTTGACTCGGTCAAAGGTATCGCTAAGTGCGAGGCCTGTGGTAAGGACGTAATCCTAAGCAATTTCAGTAATCTAAGTTTTGCGGAGTAAGCAATGGCTAAACAATTTGTAAAAGGAAATGAAGCGATCGTCAAAGGAGCCATTTTGGCCGGTTGTCGCGCTTATTATGGATATCCCATCACGCCGGCCAGTGAGATTGCCCATGCGGCGGCCTTGTATATGCCCATGGTAGGCGGGACCTTCCTTCAGGCTGAAAGTGAGATCGCAGCTATCAATATGGTCTATGGAGCATCTGGAACCGGGATCCGGGCCATGACAGCCAGCTCCAGCCCTGGATTCAGTTTAAAACAGGAAGGTTTGTCTTATCTGGCAGGTGCAGAATTACCCTGCGTGGTCGTTGATATCACCCGTGGCGGTCCGGGACTTGGAAACATTGCACCCGAACAGGCTGATTACCACCAGGTTGTCAAGGGCGGTGGCCACGGCAACTATAAAAATATCGTTCTGGCTCCTAACTCGGCCCAGGAGATGTGTGACCTGACCATGCTGGCCTTTGAATTATCTGACAGATACCGTAATCCGGCAGTGGTTCTAGCAGATGGATTTATCGGCCAGATGATGGAGCCTGTTGATTTTCCAGAACCAGTCACAGAATTTCCTGAAAAGACCTGGGCTGTCCGCGGTGTGGATCGCGATCGGATGAACCTGGTCAGTTCCATCGAACTGGATCCGGATGATCTGGAACGGCATAACCAGAAATTGCAGCGAAAATACGAGATCATCACCAATAACGACACTCGTTATGAGGAATATCAGTTGGATGATGCTGAGTACGTGGTTGTTGGTTATGGGATCGTCTCCCGATTGGTCCATACAGCGATCAATCAATTGCGCGATGAGGGTGTCAAGGTTGGTATGCTGCGACCCATAACACTTATGCCATACCCGAGCAAGCGGTTGAGTGAATTGGCAGCTTTGGAGCAAGTCAAAGCTTTTAGTGTCATCGAATTAAGCAACGGCCAAATGGTTGATGATGTGCGGTTGGCTGTGAATGGCACCAAACCGGTAGAGTTTTATGGTCGCATGGGTGGAAACGTGCCATCCATTAAAGAATTGGTTCACGAGATCAAACGGATGATGAGGGTACTATGAGCGTCAAAATATTAGGAAAATCAAAAGGCTTCTACGAAACCTACGAACGTCGTCCCGGAAACAACCAGGAACAAACCCATTACTGTCCCGGTTGTGGTCATGGTATTCTCCATAAAATGATCGCTGAAGCCCTGGTAGATTTCGATGTAGCGGAAAACATGATCTTTATCAGTCCGGTTGGGTGTAGCGTCTTTGCCTACTACTATTTTAACGCAGGGAATATTCAAGCTGCCCATGGACGGGCACCTGCAGTAGCCACCGGTGTAAAGCGGGCTTTGCCTGAGTCCATTGTGATCTCTTATCAAGGTGATGGTGATCTGGCAGCCATTGGTGGCAATGAGATCCTCCACGCTGCCAATCGAGGCGAAGCAATAACGGTCTTCTTCGTGAACAACGCCATTTATGGTATGACTGGCGGACAGATGGCTCCCACGACGCTCATTGGACAGAAGACCACTACAACGCCCTATGGCCGGACTCTGCAGAATGAGGGCTACCCCATAAAGATGGCCGAGATCATCGCCAGCCTGGAATCCCCGGTTTATGTAGAACGGGTGATGCTGGCAGATGTGCGATCCAAAAATGCTGCCCGAAAAGCGGTTCGGAAGGGCATTAAGAATCAGATGGAGAAGAAGGGTTTTTCCTTTATTGAAGTTCTCTCAACCTGCCCAACGGGTTGGAAGATGACCGCTCCTCAATCTGAGGAATGGATCAAAACTACTTTAGCGGAGAACTTTCCATTGGGAGTGTATAAAGATATCGCGGATCAGGTTGAACCCCTGGATCTGAGCCTGAATTTGGCCCCACCGGAACGCGTACCCAAGTTGATCGGGCTGGATCAGGATAAAATGGACTTTGATACTGCTTCCATGAAGCTCGCTGCAGATATAGATCAGGAGATCAAAATTGCCGGGTTCGGTGGCCAGGGCGTCCTCTCGCTGGGCGTCTGGTTGAGTGAGATCGGTATGCGTGAAGACCTGGAGGTCAGTTGGATCCCATCCTATGGACCTGAAATGCGTGGTGGCACAGCGAACTGTCATGTGAAGTTATCCAGAAATAAAATTGGTTCACCCCTGGTGACCCATCCCACAGTCCTGGTGGCCATGAATCGGCCGTCTCTGGAAAAATTTGAAGCTGATGTCGTGGAGGGGGGGGCCATAGTTTGGGATAGTGCCCTCATCGATGTTGAACCGCAACGGACAGATGTGAGGAATATCCCGGTTCCTGCAACCCGGATCGCCAAGGAGATTGGTAATAGCAGGGTTTCCAATGTGGTGTTGCTGGGGGTCCTGGCCGGGTTCTCTGATTTTCTTGATCCTTTAGTGGTCCAACGGGTATTACCGCTTATCTTTAAGAAGAAACATCTTCTGGAGATCAATCTGAAGGCTTTTGAGGTTGGCCTGGGCCTGGGGAGAGAACTCACAGATTGAAGAATTTAAGTTGAAAAACGGCTATGAATGACCAGGGCAACGCATAGGGCAGGGGATACTCCGAAGTGTTAGCTTGCAGAATCCGCTACGAACTCTGAGTTCTCTGTGCTTAATTTAAAACCGACAAAAGGAGGTCACATATGCAATTTACCAGGATCATGGTACCGACAGATTTTTCTGAATCGGCAAAATACGCACTACCCTTTGCAGTGGATCTGGCCAGTAAGTATGGCGCCAGCCTGCATGTCCTTCATGTTGTTGAGCCCATTGTAGCACCGGTGGACTTCGCCTGGGGCACCTATAGTTACCCCGATATTGAAAAACAATTGAGCGGATATGTGGATGAGTCCCTGGCGAAGATTATGGATGAACAGATTTCTGATGAGATCACGTGTGATTCAACCAGCTTACATGGCAAACCCTGGCGAGAGATCGTAGCGCATGCCCGGGATCAGCAGATGGATCTGATCGTTATGGCCACTCATGGTCTCAGTGGCTTAAGCCACGCCCTGTATGGATCGACTGCTGAGAAGGTCGTTCGCAAGGCTCCCTGTCCCGTACTGATTGTCCGTCATCCTGATGTTAAATTTGAAATGCCCTGATGCGGGGCTCACCCGAAGGCGAATCAGCTTTATTCGGCCCGTAAAACGGCTAGAATAATAACATATTTCGTCAGGCCAATGCAGCGAAGCACTTAAACTTTAACTTTAAGTGTGTTGGATGTTATCAACACCCGTTATCTGTTGACGAAATGATATAACAACCTGTACTACAGAGAGATACAGAGATCAGTTCCAGCCAAATGGTACTCAATAAATTATTTTAGCATTTTGATCCGCGATTTTACTGAGCGTGAATAAAAAGATTTCAGTTTAGCAATTCGAGACCTTTTTTCTATCTTTGAGGCTAAATGGTCAGCCTGCACACCAATCAGCCCATAGCAGATATTATTTCCAGCCTGGAATATATCTATCGTTTAAAATCGATTTCCCGAAGGGGTTGGGTGCAATCTGGAATTCCTCATTCTGAGGTTGAATCTGTGGCTGCCCATAGTTACGGGATGTCCATTCTAATCCTTTTTCTGAGCTCCGAGCTGCAGCAAAGGGGGATTGATATCCAACGGTCATTGAACATGGCTTTGATCCATGATATGGCTGAAGCACTCGTGGGTGATATCACGCCTCAGGATGATATCTCTGATGGCGACAAGCTGGCAGCTGAAGCAGTAGCCATGCAGGAGCTGTTTACTGGTGTGAAGCAGGGTGAGTTCTTTCGCGAATTGTGGAATGAATTTGAGGCCGGGAAAAGCCCGGAAGCCCAGGTAGTGAAGCGGCTGGATAAATTGGATATGTTGATCCAGGCTTATTTATATGAGAAGCAATTTGAATTACGATTGGATTCTTTTTGGGAGCAGCTGGATGACCTATTCAAGGATAGTGAATCAGAGTCGATATATAATCATATACGCTCCAATAGATTTGAAATAAAAGGAAGTTAAGACATGCGGATTTTGGGACTTGTAAAACTTGTATTGATGGCCCTGCTGATAATCAGTCCGGTATTTGCAGAAGAGGATGCCAATGTATCAGCAGACCACGCAACTGAACAGGGGGTCACACAGGAAAATGATTCCCATGGTGAGGTCCAGGAGGCAGGCCATAGCACACTCCCACCCATCTGGCTGGTGGCACCTTTTCTCTTATTGTTGATCATGATTGCAACAGGACCCTTGTTCTTTCCCCATCTCTGGGAACATCACTACCCCAAGATCGCCATGTCTCTGGGGACCATAGTTGCGGTCTACTATGGTTTTGCCATGGATCATGGGGTCTACAATCTGCTCCACACTCTGGAGGAGTACATCTCCTTCATTGCACTGCTCACGGCACTGTTCGTGGCTTCAGGGGGTATACTGATCAAATTCAATACACGGGGTACACCTTTGGCAAATGCAGCTATTCTGCTGGGCGGTGCCGTACTCTCCAATCTCATCGGGACCACCGGTGCTTCCATGTTGTTGATCCGCCCCTACATGCGTCTAAATGAAGGTCGTTTAAAACCCTTTCACATCATATTCTTTATTTTTGTGGTGAGTAATATTGGCGGTGGTTTGACACCTATCGGTGATCCGCCCTTATTTCTAGGCTTCCTCAAGGGTGTCCCCTTTTTCTGGGTGATTAGTAATGTCTGGCATATCTGGCTGGTAACGGTACTGGCCGTAGTGGGCGTTTTTGTGGTGTTTGATATGCGAGTCCCTGGTGGCAGCGCTCCTACTGGAACCGGAAAAGTTGTTGAAATTATTGGTGCTAAAAACTTTCTGTATCTGGGGGTTGTGATCCTTTCCGTATTCATGGATCCAGCTGTCATCGAAGGTTTTCCAAGTTTACAAAAAATACTTCACCTACCCTTTGGGATCCGCGAGATCATTATGTTCACTGTAGCCTATCTGGCATATCGAAATGGTAACAAGGAGGCTCTCAGGGGCAATGAGTTCAACTTTGAGCCCATCAAAGAGGTGGCGTATCTGTTCATTGGTATCTTTGCCACCATGATCCCTGCCTTGCAGCTGATCGGTGCTTATGCCAAGGATCATGCCGCCGAATTTACGGTGACCCGCTTTTATTGGTTTACCGGTTCTCTGTCTGGAGTTCTGGACAATGCCCCGACCTATCTGAACTTTCTCGCGGGGGCACTGGGTAAATTTGGATTGGATATGGGTTCCCTGAGTGATGTTCAACATTTTGCCGGCGGAACACCCTCACCCATTCCCGGAGACTCTAATTCGGTGGTCTATCTGATGGCGATCTCGGTGGCCGCTGTGTTTTTTGGAGCCATGACCTATATTGGAAATGCACCAAACTTCATGGTGAAAAATATTGCTGAACAAGCTGGTGTGGATGTTCCCAGTTTTCTGGGTTACATCTTCAAGTATTCAATCCCGATCCTGTTGCCGATCTTCTTGGTCGTATGGTGGATCTTTTTTAATCTATAATCACTGGGAGAAGGAGAATTTTCATGAGCAAAACTATTCAACAGTCTATTGATGCGCAGGACAAAGGCTTTCTGGTCAAGAATTCGATTTTTCTACCGTTTCATATTGACCTGATCAGTGTGTGGATCGGGAAGGATATGTCCCTCCTGTCCAAACCAGATGTCCTAACAGATTTTAGTGATCAAAAGGGTGATATCCACCTCCGTGAGGGGGAGAGCTATACCAATCTGATCTTTGTTCACCATAAAGAACTGAAAAAGGAGTATGGCCATTACAAGGGTCATATCATCCTGTATGGCACTGAAAAAGGTGCTGATATTTTTGATCCCGCCAGGCGCCATTATATCAAATTATCCTTCCATGATGACACCAATAATGTTTATATGGAATTGATTGACGATCCATTCGATCTTTGATTCAGGACCCGGGGTTCCTTTGGAGCAGATCGATCTCGTCATAAGCGGAATTGTTGGTTATTTATTAATAGCTGCCGGATTCGTCCGATGGGTGGGTAGCCGTGTTTCAAGTGTTCATCAACACCAGTTTGCTTTTGTCACGATCTTTTTATTGATCGTGGGGATAATACCGCAACTCAGTTTACCTCTGGTAGCGCCGGGAATAATATTCAGTCTGGGAATGATGCTCTTCGCTCTACACCTGAGTGCCTATTATTCAGGAACGCCCAAGAATTCCGCCAGTTTATATGCCGTCATATTAAGTCTCTCTGCGGTGATCCTGGCCCAAATGATCCATCCCTTGCTGCAGGATGTAAGTCTGGCAAGATTCTTTATGATGGGCGGTGTTTGGCTATTGTTATTGAAACTGGAGCAGATCATTTCCAACCAGGTCCATCAATATTCTCGGGTGGAATACAGCTTCCTCTGGCTCTGGTTCATCGTGAGTGGGTTAGGTCTTGTGGATACCCAGATCCAGGTTTTGCCCGAGCTCTTTTTTCTGGTGTTGCTGTTAACCCATTTTGCCAAACGCTGGCCTCGGCAGAGCATTCCGGCACCGCTGGTTGCTTTGTATGCCATTTTATTTGTGTGGCATCTGCACTTCCTGGCCCGGGGGCTGCCTGTGGGGATGGAGCTTTCAAATTTACAAATTGCCGTGACCGTAGCCTTAGTTCTGGGCTTTCTGATTCAGTCCTACCTGGTTAAGAGCCTTACAAGAAAGTTTTTATATTTGTATTTCGCCCAGGAGGTGCTGGTGCTGGGGCTTGGGATAGAGAACATGTTCCAACCCTCTCAGGAACTTGTGGGTCTTTTGCGACTGCTTCTGTTCATTTCATTGACGGGCCTATTCGTCATGATCGAATCACGAGAGGGACTGGGGCTGGATACTCAGCTTTTAAACGGCCTGGGTCGTGAGAGGGCAAGATTTACCACAGGCCTGATGACGGTGTCATTATTATTGGTCATTTATCCTCTGGTCCATTTCCCAGGTAGCAGTACGATGGTGAAAACACTTCTGGGGTTGCTGACCGTTGTTGGTCTGGCATGGGTCTCAGAGCTGTTTCGATCAAGCATTCAAAAAACGGATCGGCAATACCGAATTTTACGTCCCTCGCTCTCCATCTGGTCAACAGTGGTCTTTACCTTACTTTGGGCGGCTGTGACCTTGCTGGAAGTGTTAAGCAGGGATCTAATCGGTTAGGAACTTTAAAATTTAAGGCACACTTCGATGCGACTTACCAAGATCTATACCCGGAACGGTGATTATGGGACTACCAGATTAGCAAACGGGGAAACCGTTTCAAAAGATTCCCTACGAGTGATCGCTTATGGTGAGATCGATGAACTCAATAGTGTTCTGGGGGTAGTTCTCACTAAGGATCTGGATCTGAAGGTGGCGGAGATACTGGCCCATATTCAGCATCATCTTTTTGATGTGGGCGGGGAGTTGGCTTCGGCGGGGATGATCACCGGCCTGGTCTCAGAGCAGCTGATCCTGGAACTGGAGCACAATATTGATCAATTGAATGCTGATCTACCAGCATTGGAAGAATTCATACTCCCCGGTGGAACCATTGTGGCTGCTGAGTTGCATCTGGGGCGAACCGTTTGTCGTCGAGCAGAACGTAGTATTGTTAGTTTAAGTCAGACAGAGACTGTTGCGGCAGAGATCATCAAGTATATCAATCGTCTTTCGGATCTGCTTTTTGTCATGGCCCGCTATGAGAACCACCGGAGTGATAGCCAGGAGATCTACTGGAAAAATCCCCGTACCTCACAATAGGCTCAGTCATGGTCCGCTTGCTAAGGAGTGGAACCCACTTGAGCCAAAGTAGGTTCACCACGCATCACTTGATATTTTTGCGAGCTTTTTGCTATTCAAGCGGGTAGACCTAAAAAAACTCCAACTGTCTGGCTGTAATAAAAGCACTCCCCAAGAGCTCCTGATCAACAAAAGCTGAAATCTTCTCAAAACTCGCCTCCAAATACCTGCGATCAGTGGAAACCATGGCAATGGCCAGGGAGGACCGCTGCCACTTATCCAAATAACCGACCTCAGCGACTGAAACATTAAAACGGGTTTGTAGTCGATCTTTTAGACTCTTCACCACCCTGCGTTTCTGTTTCAGGCTTTGCGCTACGGGTAGATGCAACTCAAGCTGTAAAAGACCGAGCTCCACTTAGCCTAAACTCCAATCATAATACTGCCGCCCATGGTCATAACCAGAGCAATTTGAAAACGGGACCAGTCCAACTCCAAGTGATCCGAGTCCAGTTTGACAGGTGTGTAAATTATTTGGAGGGGGCCTGATTTCCAAACTGGGGAGATACTGCCGATCATCTCCCAATTCTCATCGTTTGGATTGAGGACCATCCCAATACCGGTTAAGAGATTAAAACTTTCCATTTTGGGTATGTCAACCCTGATCTTAGCCCCCAGTAGACCGGATCCGCTGGGTGTGGTCTGCAAATCCTCATCGTACAAATAACCAGGGAGTGTATAATAGTTTGGATAGATTATAAGGTGGCCCGGTGTATACCAATCATCATTGCGGGAGAAAATAGTTTTCTGGCTAAGATCCGGATCAATATCAGTTGAAATATAAAACCGTTCTTGAGCAGGTAGATCTCCATACGAGAAGCCGCCGAACAGGGTGGTCCGAATGGAACCTTTCCGGGAATAGCGTTTACGATAGTTAAAATAAGATTGGACCTTAGCGTAGGGCTGGCCTTTGGATTGAACACCCACGAGCCCTCGGGCTTCGAATTTCCGAGACCACAAAGTCCTCCGTTTCGATGTTTTGTAGCTGAGGGTTGCTTTGAGGAATTGGTCTGCATCCCATACTTGAGGGTCCAGGTAGCGGAAGGTTTCATCATTCACCACTACTACCGGATCAGCTAGATCCTGGGCCAGGATCGAAAATTTGATATTTCGATCATCATTAACATAATTATGGTCACGCTTTCGGAAGTTTGTACTCAGTTCGGCCAATTGATAGTACCAGTCACTGGCCAACCGTGAATGGTAATAGGTCTCCCGACCTGATTGGGGGAAGATCTTCTTGCCAACGGAGGCTGTAAATCCAGGAACTTTAGTGATGGGACCGGCGAATACGCGTAGATACCAATCGATCTTCCCCCAGGAGATGAGATTTTTATGATGCAGGATCAATCCAGGGGAGATCAGGTCTATTGAATCATACCAGATGTAGGGGATCAGATTGACAACATAGTCAGCCTGGGGATTGATCGCCAGTTGAGCCAGATCGAAATCGAGCCCCAGTTTTTTATCATTATTGCTGCGGTCGATATCCAGGAGCAACAGATCTGGATCCAATTTCACATTTTGGACCGGGAAATCGGTCTGGACTTGGAAGACATCATGATCACCAGTGGGCTGGACCCAGGTCATCTTGCTTTGCTTCGCAGTCTTACCACTTAAACCAATGGGTAGGGGTGGGGCGAAATCACCTGAGTTGCTGATTCTGATGGTGGTTTCGTAAGAGCTTCCCCGGGATACTGTATTGTACTCATCCAGCACATAGTCGATCTTGCCGGTTGAGCCCAGCATATCCTCAAAATACCAGGAGAGGTCCTCACCACTCACTGCTTCAAAAACCCGACGGATATCCTCGGGTTGGGGGTGTTTGTAGGCCCAGTGTCTGAAGTATTCATGCCAGACTGAATCCATGGTTGCAGCACCCAGATACGCATGCAGAGATTCAGTTGATAGGGCAACTTTTTTGTAAACCATGAGACCATAATTAAAATCAGAGTAAGCTTCACTATGTAAATTAGGTGCCTGGTCAAGTTGTGGATGGGCACTCATATAATAAGCGAAATCTTCGATGGCGTTTTTGGTCGCATCTTTGAAAAAATATCTCACTATGGGATACCAGGCAGGTTCTTCATCATGGAGGGCTAACATACTGTCATCCGTATATTTATTTGCCCAGTATTTATTTTCTGCATAGGAATTGAGGCCCTCATCCATCCAGGGGTAAGCCCGTTCATTGCTGCCGGAAAGTCCGTAGAACCAGTTGTGACCGACCTCATGCATGATGACTGTCTCCAACATTGGTGGCATATTAGTACTATTGATGAGTGTGATCATGGGATATTCCATGCCACCCCCTGCGGAAAAATCACCATCAACAACTGTGGCGTGCGCATATGGATATTCCATAAATGAATTTGAATAGAAGGTCAGGGCGTCACTAATGTAGGCGTTTGACAGCCGGTAACTCTTGAGGTTTTTGGGGAGGGCAAAAGTCCAGGTCTGAGTGGGTTTACCGCTGGAGAGAGTAACCGTATCGAGGAGTACGATAAAGCGTTTGTCAGCAAACCAGGCGAAATCGTGTACGTTTTCCTGTTTGAATGAGATGGTTTTTAAGGTTGATGAACTGGCAGGTTTCTCATCAATGATGGCTTTCAAACCGGGGAGCTTTGGCTCGGGGTCCATCTGGAACGAATCCAGGTAGGTGTTCCCAAACCGGGCCAGGGAATCCCGCCAGACAATCTCAGATGAATCCTGTAAAATACCTGTTGCGGCCACCCGATAATTTTCAGGTAAGGTGATGGAGACCTCAAAATCACCCCACTCACTATAGAACTCACCCATATCCAGATAGGACATGGGGTGCCAGCCTTTGGCATCATAAACAGCTGGTTTTGGATACCATTGGGTCAGCTCGTAATGGTGATCAAAATGACCCAGGCGTGACAGGACATTTGGAATCCGAACGGTGAAATCCAGGTCAAAGATCAGTGTATCACCTGAAGCGAGCGGGTTGTTTAACCGGAATTTGGCCACATCCAGTGTATCCTTGGAACGGTATTCCCATTTCAAGGCTTGATCATTTGCAGACACATTACTGATCTCGATCCAGCCGAATGAGGAATCTGGTAGGAAGTACATTTTGGTTGAGAATTGATTGAATTTTTGTTTGGCCAGGGCAGTTTCATTGTTCTTGTAGGCATTAGGCCAAAGGTGCATCCAGATAAAATCCAGATCATCCGGGGAGTTATTGATATAGGTGATAGTCTCGGTTCCGGTGACCTGATGCAGCGAATCGATGAGGGTCACATCCAGATCGTAAATGACCTTTTGCTGCCAATAGTCAGCCATTAATACTCCCGGAAAAAGCAGCAGCGTAAGTGTTAATAGCTTGATCTTAATTTTCATTGGGTCTCCATTATTATTCAGGCATAATTACCCATAAGACCTATGCCAGAATACTGAATACAAGACGATCTACCCTGCATTATTCATGAATTATTGCCACGAAGACACCAAGCCACGAAGATTATTAAAGTTATGAACAGGGTCATTTTAAACAGAATTATTTGCATCTGTGAGTGATAGTTTTTACTAAGCATATATTTTTTAGAACTTTGTGCCTTCGTGACTTAGTGGCTATGAATTATTCAGGTTAATTTAATCTAACTTTTCATTAAAACATCTTTGAACTTGTCATTTGTAAGGCTATATAATTATCATGAGACAATTTACGTCACATAATCGCTATAATGCCTCCATGAGTGCATGTTGTATGGCCTAGGCCAATCAGCAGCGCATACATAGTTTAAATAACTCCTAAATAAAAGAATTTAATAAATGAATGCCTCATTTGTAAAAATGTTAAAACATATCAATTCCAGCAACTGTTTAGATGTCCCACCCATCAGGGATACTATCGCCTTCACTGATGATCTAGTCCATCTGCTATTTCCCATCATGGAAAATCATCAGATGGAATTGTCAGAGGTTCAGCAACAGTTTGAAAGTATGCAGGTGCGACTAAACGTGCTCATGCAACCCCTGAAAATAGACAACGAGTCTCCTGTAGAAAAAATTGTTCAAGATATTTTTGAGGAAATTCCACATATGTACCAGATATTGGTAGAGGATGCCAACATCTTTCTAGCATCTGACCCTGCTGCCTGTTGTCTGGAAGAAGTTGTCATTTGTTACCCGGGTTTCTATGCTCTCACTATTCACCGCCTGGCACATTCACTTTACACTCGGGGTATCCCCTTATTACCTCGCGTGATGAGTGAATATGCCCATGGAAAAACAGGCATTGATATTCATCCAGGTGCTCAAATTGGTCGCCGCTGCTATATCGATCATGGTACAGGAATCGTAATTGGTGAAACAGCCGTAGTCGGAGATAATGTAAAAATCTATCAGGGTGTAACATTGGGAGCCACCTTTGTTGAAAAGCGTTTAAAACATACCAAGCGTCATCCAACCATTGAGGATAATGTTATTCTCTATGCTGGAAGCACAATTCTCGGAAAAAGCACGGTTATCGGTCACGATACAATCATTGGCGGAAATGTCTGGCTGACAGAAAGTGTTGCACCAAATTCTGTTGTCTATCGCCAGCAGGAATCGGTTATCCGCGATAAAGGGAATGAATCTACCCCAATCAATTGGGTCATATAAGGAGCTGTTAAATGAAAATAGATAATATATTGGGAAGCATTGGTAACACCCCCCATCTAAAATTAAATCGACTTTATCCTCAAACGCATGAAGTATGGATCAAATTAGAGCGGGCTAATCCCGGAGGAAGCATTAAGGATAGAATTGCCTTAAGCATGGTGGAAGCAGCAGAGAAGGCAGGTGACCTGAAGCCAGGGTCGGTAATTATTGAGCCCACCAGCGGCAACACCGGAATTGGACTTGCTATGGTAGCTGCTGTAAAAAACTACCGCGTTATTTTAGTTATGCCTGAATCTATGTCAGTGGAGCGTCGCAAACTCATGTCTGCTTATGGTGCTGAATTTGAACTCAGTCCAAAAGAGCAGGGAATGAAAGGAGCGATTGCCAGAGCAGAGGAACTTCAGGCCAATATTCCCAATGCCTGGATTCCTGGTCAATTCGAAAACCCCGCCAACCCCCGTATTCACTATGAAACGACTGCCAAAGAAATCCTGGCCGATTTTTCCTCAGGACTGGACTATCTCATTACCGGTGTGGGTACTGGAGGACATATTTCAGGTGTTGCCAAGGCGCTAAAGGAAAAACTTCCGTACCTTAAGGTCTTCGCAGTTGAGCCGGAATTGTCATCTGTAATTGGTGGTGGCAAACCTGGACCACATCCCCTGCAGGGTATCGGTGCTGGATTTATCCCTGACAACCTGGCAGTTGAGTTATTGGATGGCAGTATTCAAGTCAGCAAAGAGGAAGCCTTTAATTTCGCTGTCCAGGCAGGTAAGCAGGAAGGTTTATTTTGTGGCATCTCCACTGGAGCGAGCCTAGCTGCGGTGCATCAGAAACTGGAAAATATTGAACCTGGTGCCACTATTCTTACTTTCTGCTACGACTCAGGAGACCGTTACCTGTCAGTAGAGGATCTGTACTAATTTACAAGCGAGTGTCCAGTCACCCCTGCAGTGTGTGAAAAGTCGCAGGTGTTTTTGATTGAGAACAAGTCGGATACCGTCAGCAACAAAAAGAGCATGACCTGTACTCTGCGACGGGTGGCGAGGCTTGGTTGTGTCTATTAAACTGGCACGAGTTAACCGTATTATACCTATCGGTTCAATTGTAAGCTAGATTCGCTCTGGTTGGCCAGTCTGCCTACAAGCGGTGCTTAAAATGACTGATCTCTCTGATCAGTTGAGGATGCACCTGGGGATTAGCAGCAATAATATGACCCAGCTCCAAATCCAATTCTGCACCCAGCGGACCAGATATCGTTCCGCCGGCTTCAGTGACTAATAGTGCTCCAGCAGCGATGTCCCAGGGTTTGAGACTAAATTCCCAAAGGCCATCCAGGCGTCCACAGGCCAGCCAGGCGATATCTATGGCTGCTGCGCCGGCCCGTCTCAAACCTTGAGTCTTACCATAGATGGATGTCCATAATTCCATATTCAGTTTAAAATAATCATCATTAAAATAGGAAAAACCAGTGGCCAGGAGGGAATGGGACAGATCCTCGGTCTTGCTCACATGGATCGTTTGACCATTTAGCAAGGCTCCCCGGTTCCGTCCAGCTACAAACAGCTCATCCCGATTGGGGTCATAGATCGCTGCCGCTGTGAGTTGGCCCGCAAACTGGATACCCACTGAAACAGCATAGACTGGAAACTTGTGGACAAAATTTGTGGTTCCATCCAGCGGATCGATGATCCAGCAATATTCTGAATCGCTTACGGCTGACTGGCCCCCTTCTTCTGCCAGGATATTATGGTCAGGATATCTTTTTCGAATTTCTGAAATGATATATTTTTCTGAAGCCTGATCAACCTCGGTGACCATGTCGCGGGCACTTTTGTAGGATATGGTCCTTTGGTTGGCACTTAGTTTCTTGATGAGCAACCCAGCCGCTTTGGCAATCTCACCAGCATCGATTATCAGTTGGTCGCGGAGTTTGTCCATATAACCTCAAATAAGTTTTTGTTCGCGTCGGCCAGACAGTGATTTAGGTCCATTGCACCCAGCCCCAGCGGCTGAGTTCAGCCAAGCCAGGCACTATGGTGGCAGGGGAGCTGACATTATGGTAAAGCTCAATGTCCTAACAATTATCATTTATAGGGCACATGCTTCTCAGCGAAGTATTCATTGGTCATGGTCTTGAGTTTACGCGACAAAAGGATAATAGCCAGCAAGTTTGGCAAGGTCATAAATCCCAGCGCAGCATCTCCAAATTTCCAGACGGCATCCAAGCCAGCAATTCCTCCCAGGAAAACGAAGAAAACATAGACATAGCGATAGGGCATGATAGCCTTGGCTCCAAACAGATATTCTGTGGAGCGGTCACCATAAAAAGACCAACTGATGGCTGTTGATAAGGCAAATAGGAGAATAGAGACGGTGATGATCTTATCACCCCAACTAATCAGCCAACTCAACCCTTCCTTAAAGGCGTAGGAGGTTAGCAGGCTGCTATTCATCAGCTCTTGTCCCTCAAAAACGCCAGCGGCAATGATGGAATCAGCCAGAGTTACATCCTGGACCGTGATCCGGACAAAGAATTCTGTGTGTTCCCAGGCACCTGTGGAGATGATGGCCAGCCCCGTAAGCGTACAGATCAAAATGGTGTCAATAAATGGCCCCAACATAGCTACTGCACCTTCACGTACCGGATAATTGGTCTTGGCGGTCGAATGGGCGATAGCTGCACTTCCCTGACCGGCTTCATTAGAGTATAGTCCCCGTTTGATACCATGGAGCATGACCAGCAGGACGCCGCTACCTACACCACCAGCCATGGCCGGCGGGTTGATCGCCATGGTGAAGATCAGGCCAAAAGATTCTCCCAGCTTGTCAAAATTGGCGAGGAGGATAAGGAGGGCTGCAAAAACGTAGACCCCAGCCATGATAGGTGCCAGATAACCAGTTACCTTGCCAATTCGCTTGATGCCGCCAATAATGACCATCCCTACCAGGAAGGCCATGATCAGACCATTCATGATCTGTTGAATGGACACTTCAAAGCCCTCAAAGATCAGGTGTTTTAGGGTAAGCCAATGGGTGGTGCCGACGACCTGGGTTACTTCCGAATAGATCTGATCCGACACCGTAAATGATTGGATGGCATTTCCGGTCGCCATGGAACAGATCACTGTAAAAGCGGCGAAAGCAACGGCCAGCCAACGCCAATTCTGCCCGAGACCATTTTCAATGGTATACATGGGACCACCGGCGGTGTTACCATTTACATCCATTTCGCGGTATTTCACGGCCAGGGTGCTTTCAGCAAATTTGAGAGTTGTCCCAAAGAAGGCTGTGATCCACATCCAGAGCAGGGCACCGGGACCCCCATAATAAAGTGCGATGGCCACACCAGCGATATTACCAATTCCTACTGTGGCAGACAGAGCTGTTGTCAGCGCCCTGAAATGGTTCAGATCCCCCTCATCATCTGGATTATCATAGATGCCCATGGTGACCTGGACGCCGTGCCAGAAGCGTTTGATCTGGGGAAATCCCAGATAAATAGAGATGTAGATCCCAGTTCCCACCAGAGCCAGGACCATAAATGGAACTGCTCTTGCGGAGGGAAAAGACCAGATCGCATCAAAGAAATCAATCCCGAATGAATACAGGAAAAAGGCAATAAGTGCAAATGCAAGTATACCGGCAGTAGATCGTTTCATGAAAAACCCTTCTGTGAATCAAATGTAGTAGAATTACGTGGGCTTATTTTAAAGCTGATGTGAGCTGGAAAAAGGAAAAATTTATATCAATTGTAGTTCTGGCGAGTCAGGCTCAATGCATTTTTACCCCGGCGGCTGAGTTCACCGAAGCCAATGGGTGCACTGGCAGGGGAGCGGACATTGCGGTGAGGCTTCGCCTTTCATGCGACGCCCTGACTGGCCAGGCTCAGTGTCCTTTTATCTGATCAAATTAAGTTTAATGACTGATTCCCCTGAGGCAGTGCTCAAAACGGCAAGGTAGATGCCGCTGGGTGCTAATTGACCAGAGCTATGGGTGCCGTTCCATTGAAGTTTGTATTTTCCCTGGTCCAACTTCGAATTCAGGAGGGCCTTCACCAACTGACCCTGAACATTATAAATCCTCAATGCTGTCTGACCGGCTACATTCAACTTAAAAGGAATGCTGGTACTGGGATTAAAAGGGTTGGGGTAGGCGTTACCCAGAATCATTGACACAGGTAACTCAGGCTCATCGGACAGTGCAACCACGTCGGGGTTATAGTAGACAAAGTCTCCCGGAAGGGCACCCACATTGAAACTACCCAATTCCTGTCCATTTATTGAAAATACCTGAACCAGATCCGGTGCAACAAAGTCACTGGATCCAATAATAAGGTGATCATTGAGCGCAACAAAAGCGTACATATTGGAGAAATCTCCCATACTGGCAGATGTATTGATATCAAGATCGTCATTGAGCAATACCAGTGTATTGCCATAGGGGCGGTAGGGAGTACCGTTAACAATTTGGATATCCGCTGTGTAGTTCGTGTAGTAGCCATGATCCACTGCCAGGATGTCACCAGTGAGGAGATCGATCCGTGAAGTTCCAGAAAAAGTCTCCCAGGCATCGTTATAGTAAAGGGATGTAACGAACAGGTCATTCTCGGTTAGAGCCATGGAACCGGGACCATCAATGACTTGGTAACTCTCCACGACTGAGGGTTCCGGAGCACTTATATCCAACTGCAGAACTTGATTATTGGCTGTCCAATCCAGGTGCATGGTCATGGAGACGAAAAGTTTATCATCATCGATCAACAGTTGCTCAGGGAGTCCGCCTAACAGGCAGGTATCAACCACTGTATCAGTGCTGAGATCAATGATCAGCAATCCTGCTAAATTCCAACTACTGACAAAAGCACGCGCCATTGAAGGCTGAACTGCCATGTAACGCGGGCTGGTGTTAGGAACATCAATATCGCCCACATGGGTCGGTCCGTTTTCAAGGTTCAGAACCCGGATCTCATGGGAGTTGTTCATGATAATATATAATTTGTGTCCGTAGAGTGTGAGCGACTGCCCCACATCACCCAAAGGATTGGTACTGGTGTTCCAGACCAAAGGACCTTCTGTGCCGGATAAGTCATCATTGATGGACCACAACGCTGAGTTTGCCTGACCGTAATTTCCTTCGCAGAGCGTATAGTATTCTCCGGCCACGACTGGAGTTGTAATTAGCATGAGGATTAGTGTTGCCATTAGCATGGGGCTTGTTGATTTCAATTTGGGGTTCCTTTGGTAAGTTTATGAGTTCTGTGGTTGTGGGGTCGGTTTGGTGATGCTGACTTATAACCCGTTGGTTCCTGATATTCAAAATTGACGCCCCCGCAGAAAGTCCCTCTCGCAGAGGCCGCAGAGCGTTGCATTGAGTCCTTCGCTGAGCTCAGGAACCGCCCTTCGACAGAGCTCAGGGACCGCCCTTCGACAGAGCTCAGGGACCGCCTGTCGAAATGACGCAGAGTGTTGTTATTTATAGGTTTAGGCGTATTTGACATAAGTAATTGTATTTATTATACATAGAGCATATTCCGTGCTTTTCCAAATACTTTTTGCGAGGTCATCACAATTACCCCCAACATTAAAAACCATAGGTGGCACTTAACCGCAGGGAACGACCCGGTTCTGGATATCCACGGATACTTTCATACTGGAGATTTCCAATATTATCACCGGCTAACACCAGGGTGAATGCTCCAAGCTCACTGAACCAGGTCCGGGCCACACTGAGGGACCAGATCTCAGAAGCCCCAAGGATAGTATCCTCGGGATAATCGTACATACTGATCCGGTGAGAGACATAATTATACTGAAGATTGAATTCCAGCTCATCTGGCGACCAGGTAAGGCCAAAGGCAGATGTCCGGTGAGGGGCATATCTTAGAGTTTTGTTCAGCGTATGATCCCTGGTATGGATCAGGCTTAGATGGGCAAAGGCGGACAAGTGATACCCGGGATGGTGGATCTGCCACATGGCCTTGCTGCTTTCCCTGGTGGCTGATTGAACATTACCCGGTTGCCAATATGAGTGTACGGGCATCCATTGAATTAGATTGGTGCTCTCCTTTTTCTGCCACTGAAAAATAAGCTGACCCATGACCTGCAGGTCCAGATGAAGTTGAGCAGTGGTCACCTGCGTTTCTTCCGCTTTTAGGTCAGGATTACCCCCCGGTTCCCAAAACTGGTCATTAAAGCTGGGATATCTATACAACTCACCTCTACTCACAGCAAGCCGGTTCAATGGTCCTAACTTAAAGGGAATCTGGAGCTGCAGGTTCGTGAGCATCTGTCCGTACAGCTCAGGGCTAAAATGATAATTTAAAGCCGGGATCAGTTTCAGTCCCCTGGAAAACTGAAATATTGGGGCAATGGAGAGCACCAGGCTCACTCGGGAATGGTTGTTAGTGGCACTGCTGGCGATCAGATCCTGATTGAGGTTGAGATCGGTCAGAAGGACCAGTTTCTGGCCCACGGTTTGTTCGTTTCTTAATCCGAGATGGAAACTTTGCAGGCGGTGATCACTCTTCAGGTTCAAATACGGATTGACATAGGTCTCTCGGGAGCGTCGTAAGTTTAATTGCAAATGAGTATTACCGCTGGGTCGGATCCATCCAAAAGTTGAGCCCAGGAGCTGGAGTTGATCCTCCCGGTGGGAGATGGTATCCGGGGACCACACCAGCCCGGCAACACCGCGAGCCTGATGGGAGCTCATGGTTGTAAACTGCCAATACAGATCAGGACGCAGCATCCCCATGAACCTGAGTGCAACAAACTTCTGGGTCAGGTCATTGTTCTTTCTAAAACTTTCCGTATCACTCCAAACCACCGGGTAATTGCCTGCTTCACGACGTTGTCCAAACTGAAGCGAGCTTCGGAATCCAGCGATCTGTTTTCTAAGGTTTACATCGTAGGCCAGATGACCGAAACTTCCGGTACTGAACGATAGATGGTTCGGCTGATCGCCTGTTTCCAGTTTTACGATCCCATCACTGCTGCCACTGCCAGTTTGAGCAATGTCATAGGGGCTGTAATTCATGGCTTCCAGAAAGGGCAGGGGCAATTGAGAGATATCGGCTTCACCGTTCTGAGCCGAGGTGATATCGATGCCGTTTACCAGGACCCTGGTGTGGGAGCTGGGGCCACCATCCATGCTCAAGGTGCTGATACCCGCTGGTCCACCATAGGTCTTGATGGTAATACCAGGTATTCTATTTAACGTTTTACTATGGTCCACTGTCCCAGCACCCCTGGTTTTGGTATATTCACTAAGTGGTGACGCGGCTGCGGAGGTTCCGGATAGGCTTTTTCCAATCACTTCAACGGATTCCAGTGACATGACCAGGGGACTGAGTCTGACCTCTCCCAGTTGGAGCAGTTCGTCCGATGATAGAATTCTTTGCACATAACCAATCCGCTGAACCATGACCGAGTCATGTGGACTTATGGGGGCCGTGTAGCTGTATTGTCCATGCTCATCTGAGAGCAGGAATATTGCTGAATGCTTGAACACCAGGGATACATAGGGGACAGATCGACCTTCCAGGTCAAGGGTGTATCCCTGAATGATGAAATTTCTATGCGGTTTATTAGGTGTAGCATGACCAGTGGAAAATGAGAATAGCAGAATGAGCAGGGCATAAAAAAAGCCCCGTCTCAAGGTGGGGCTGGCGTCTGAATGTTTCCTGGTTCTCAGGCTGATCATTCCGGTCCCTTTGCTCGCGAAGGTTCATGAAGAGTGAGTGCTTAGCATAAGTATCCTGACTTCCAGATCATCCTCCGTAGATGCCTTCCCTCATTATTGAAGTGGCAATTATCTACATCGTCCCTGGTTACAGTAGCGCGACTGTGCCCGATTTTCACGAGCTTCCTTGTGCTAAGATCTATTTACAAAAATCGCTGTTAGGTTATTCTGAAATGAAGCGGTTGTCAATTCATTTGTTTGGGGTTTTATTGATTGCCAGTAAAAATGCAACCACGGATTACACAGATTTGTTTTTTGGTTTGGATGTTTGGGGTGTTTGGTAGAGACGCAATGCCTTGCGTCTCTACAGAATTGCCCCCAATTTGGAAAATCAGATAGATTTAATACATCACAAATTTAGCAAACCGGCCATCCAGACCACCATTCATCAGTGGCTTTTTCCATTCCGGTCGTAGGCCAATGTTTTTTAAATATTTGCGTTCCCCAAAATAGATATAGGCTTCACTACCCGCACATTTATGTTTGAGCCAGTCACCTAAATTCTGATAGAATTCTGAAAGATCCTGACCCCGTTTTAGTCTGATCCCATAGGGTGGGTTCATGATCAGGGTGACACCCTCCGTATTGCCAATGTCCTGGTAATCTTTCCGATGGGTATAGATCCCAGCACCACCAGGCAGGTGTCCCAGATTGCGTTTAGCGACCCGCATGGCACTGGGATCGATATCAGAAGCCTGGATCGGTACCTGCTCCAGCGACTGAAAATTATTATCCATACCTTTCCGGATTCGTTTCCACAGCGCTGGGTCATAATCGGGTAAGCGTTCGAAACCGAATGATTTCCTGAAATATCCAGAAGAGAGCTTGGTAAGCTGCATATAGGCTTCGGCCGCCAGGGTACCCGACCCGCACATGGGATCGATGAGGTTCTTTTCACCGGTCCAACCGGTAAACTGGATCAGGGCTGCTGCCAAAGTCTCCTGCATGGGTGCTTCAACCGTATCCAAACGGTAGCCCCGGCGGTGCAGGGAACTCCCGCTGGTGTCAATACTGATAACAGCGCGATTATTCTCGATGTGCAGGTTGAACCAGATATGGGGGAATTTAGGATCCACATTGGGTCGCCGCCTGAGTTTGTCCTTAAAGCGATCAACAATGGCGTCTTTCAGTTTCAACGAGGCGTACTGCGAATGGGTGATCTGACTATTACTTACCTGGGCAAAAATAGCAAAGGTTTGATCCGGGGAGAAGATCTCTTCCCAGGGGATATCCATGGCGGTCTTGTATAAATACTTTGCGCTGTGGCAATCGAAAGAAAGGAGAGGGGCCAGAACTCTGGTGAGCAGTCGTGATCCGTAGTTGATCCTGTATAAGGCTGCTTTATCAGCAGAAAAATAGAGCCCCCGATAGCGCTGTTTGATGCTGGTAGCACCCAGATCTTTTATTTCTGTAGCTGCGAGTTCTTCAAGACCATTAGCCACCTGGGCAAAAAAGTGTCCTGTTTTAAGATATTGAAATTCCATTTTTGCCTCAAAAATTTGCCAGCCGCGGATTTTCATAGATAAACGCGGGATTTGTTAAATTTATAAAATTACCTATGATGATTGCATTTAAGTAACGGTGATTTGATGAAAAATACCAGAACACTTTTAGCCTGAATAATTCATAGCCACTCAGTCACGAAGACAAAGTTTAAAAAATATATGCTTAGCAATAATTATCACTCACAGATGCAAATAATTCTGTTTAAAATGACCTTGTTCATAACTTTAATAATCTTCCTAGCTTAGTGTCGTGGCAATAATTCATGAATGATGCGGTTAGAAAGGATCATTTTATCTTGCTTTTTAATACCACTTTCGCCCATCTCGACAGGTGGTTCCTGAGTTCAGTCGAGGGTCGCAAAGCAGTGCTCCGCAAATTTAGTGCGAGCACAATATTCTCGATGATAAGTGTTTGGTCTAGTCATTCAATCGTTTTTCTTTGCGCATTTGAGAGAGTCGCTTATTGGGATCCAGTTCCATCTTGCGAATTCTGATATTCTCTGGGGTGATCTCCACCAATTCATTCTCAGAAATGAATTCAATGGCTTGATCAAGCGTAAGGACCTTTGGTTTGCGCAGGGTCACCGTGGCGTCAGCGTTGGCGCTGCGCATATTGGTGAGCTTCTTTTCGCGGGTAATGTTCACATCAAGATCACCCGGTCGATTACGTTCCCCAATGACCATGCCACCATAGACTGAGGTTCCCACTTCAATCTGCAGCTCTCCGCGATCTTCCATACTCAGGCTGGCATAAGCAGTCACTTTACCAGGACGATCAGACACCAGGGCACCTGTTTTACGTTGGGGGATGGCACCGAACCATGGTTCATAGCCTTCCATGATGGTATTCATCACACCGGCTCCTTTGGTGTCAGTCATAAAAGTTGAGCGAAAGCCGATGAGGCCGCGAGAAGGAATCCGAAATTCCAGATTGACCCGACCACTGCCATGGTTGATGATATTGACCATCCGACCTTTTCGCGCTGACAGTTTCTCAGACATAACCCCCACAAATTCCTCAGGAATGTCCAGGTAGAGCATCTCAACCGGTTCGTTTACGGTTCCGTCGATTTCCTTGGTGATGACGCGTGGCTTGGAGACCATGAATTCGTAGCCTTCGCGTCGCATGGTCTCGATGAGGATGGCCATCTGTAACTCACCGCGCCCCTTCACCTCAAAGGCATCAGCACGGCCGATTAGCTGCTGAATATGCAAAGCGACATTCAGACGCATTTCTTTTTCAAGACGAGCCAGGATATGGCGGGAGGTGAGATATTTTCCGTCCTGACCGGCGAAAGGGCTGGTGTTGACGTAAAAGATCATGGATACGGTGGGTTCATCGACTTCGATCCTGGGCAGAATCGCCGGATTCTCGATCGAGGTTACCGTGTCGCCGATGGAAATAGAATCGATCCCGGCAAAGGCGATGATGTCACCGGCCTCTACTTCTTCAACCTGTTGGCGACGAAGACCATCAAAGGTATAGAGGGCCGAAAATTTCACATTAGGCGTGTGTTTATGCTCACCGGCCAGCAGATAATTCTTATTCATTTCCAAGGTACCATTGTTCAACCTGCCAATAGCGATCCGACCGACATAGGCGTCATAATCAAGGTTAGCGATGAGGAACTGGGGAACATGATCATCTTCTGCTTCCGGTCCGGGGATATAGTCTAGTATGGCATCAAATAAGGGTCGCAGGTCGGTCGAATCATCATCTAATTCAAGGTGCGCCACACCCTCTTTTGCGATGGTATATAGAATGGGAAAATCGATTTGTTCTTCTTCCGCGTCCAGGTCAATAAAGAGATCATAAACTTCATTGATGACTTCGTCGATGCGTGAGTCGAGGCGGTCTATCTTGTTGATAACCAGCATAATTTTGATATTCTTCTCAAGTGCTTTCTTAACTACGAAACGAGTCTGTGGCAGGGGACCCTCACTGGCATCGACCAGCAGAATTGCACCATCGACCAGGCTAAGGCCACGTTCAACTTCACCGCCGAAATCGGCATGTCCCGGGGTATCGATGATATTGATCTTTACATTGTTGTAGGTGATGGCAGTATTTTTGGCGCTAATGGTAATCCCACGTTCACGTTCCAGATCCATGCTGTCCATGACCCGGTCAGTCAATTCCTGATTTTCCCGGAAAATGCCACTTTGACGGAGCATCCAATCTACCAGGGTGGTCTTGCCATGATCAACGTGGGCGATGATGGCGATATTTCTAAAATTCTCTTTACGCATTCAATTCCTTTCGGGAGGATCCACCTGAGCGAAGCGCCACAAAAATAAGCAGTTAAAAAAGCGCGTGCAGGATGCGTTTGAAAGTGGCTGATTCCAATAAGAAAATAGGAGATCGAGGTGAAAGGGGAAAATGGCTGTCTTGTTGTTAACCGCGAGCAGTGTTAGTTATAAGTTGAGTTTTGGTTATTACCACTAAACCCCCTTAATAGTCCTATTGTGAAAGTAGGCTTTCAACTTAACCTGAATTATTCACCAGAAAAGGTACAATGAATTACAAGTATGTGATAATATTAAAGATGGATAATTTATTCTTGTTTGGATGTTAGAATACTTATTTCCAGCACTAATCTTTCTATCTTTAATAATATCAGCGTATATCAGCGGCTAATTTAAGTGGTATGAATTAATGAGGTTAAATAGGTTCTTGCTCAGCAAGCCATTGGATTAGCAGAGAACCGTGCTAAATTCCTGCTTGTCTGAATGATAACGAAGTGTACTAATATCTGATGGGAGGTTCCAGATGTCCGCAATGTACCTTGAGATGGTTAAGCTCTTATTTGTAGTTGGTGGCTTTATTGCCCTTTGCATGGGTGTCCTCCTGTTTGTTAGGCCAGAGATGGTCCAGGGGCTCAATCAGGCTGGTAATAAATGGTACTCCGCCAGGAAGAGTACCAAGCCGCTGGACATTGTTCGTGATACCAATTCATTTTACTTTAACAACAATCAGCTCATCGGTACGATCATGCTGGTGGCTTCAATATTAGCATTTTATCTGATATATACTCGCATCCCCACGACTGATCAATACCTGGCAGTTGTGGGAAATGCCAGTTCAGCTATGGGGGTTGGAATCCTCCTGGAATCCCTACGATTGGTACTATTGGTCATTACTATCCTGGGCTTCCCGGTGTGGGGCTTATTGATATTTAAACCAGAGACCTTGAAGTTGGTCAACACGTATCTTGATAAGTGGATCTCCACCAGATTACTACTACTCCCGCTGGAGCAGATGAATAGCAGTTTTGATGGGTATGTTGTGCGCAACAATCGCATCTTTGGAGGTTTCTTTATCCTTGGAGCAATCTTTATTCTGTTCAATTTTCTCAGGTGATTTTAGTTCAAACTTTACCCGTTCATATCCGTCAGTAATTCATGACTGCAAAAGCAAACAAGATCTATGCAGTATTTATTGGTCATCGTCCTGGCTTATATGTGAGTTGGAATGATGCCTCTGCTCAAGTACAGGGATTTAAGGGGGCTAAATATAAAAGTTTTACCCAGCGCGAAGCGGCTGTTCAGTGGTTAAGAGAATGCGTGTTGGCGGCCAGTGGTCCAGTAGATGAAAAGCTGATCACTCTGCTCAAATCAGCCAGTTCATCCATAACAACTGATCCAGCTGCAGCGGAATGGGGGAAGATCATCATTCACACTGATGGGGGAGCCTCGCCGAACCCTGGAAAAGGGGGCTATGGGGTGGTGCTACAGCAGGGGCGACTACGAAAAGAATTGTCTGCCGGCTTTAATTTGACCACCAATAACCGCATGGAAATGTTGGCTGTGATCGTGGCTCTGGAAGCCTTGAAAGATCCATCGACAGTGGTGCTGCACACAGATTCAAAATATGTGGTTGATTCGATCTCGAAGCGTTGGGTCTATGGGTGGCAAAAGCGGGGATGGAAAAAATCAGACGGAAAGCCCGCTGTTAACATTGATCTTTGGCAAAGGTTATTACCGCTGTTAAAAGAACATAAAGTCGAGTTCAAGTGGGTCAAAGGTCACGCTGGCAATGTGGAAAATGAGCGTTGTGATACTTTGGTCAGTGAAGCTAGGCAAGCATCAGACCTGCTACAGGATACTGGATATTCTGCGGGCTGAATATTCCTGGTTAACATGATGTTCTTGTTGTTAATAGCTCCAGCCTCGAATTCTTCGGACAAATACTAATTGCAGTTCTAAAGTGGTTATTAAGTCCCAAATAATTATTATTATTCACAAACTGGACGCCCCGCAGAAAGTCCCTCTCGCAGAGATCGCAGAGACGCAGAGTGTTGTTATTTATGAGTTTAGATGTGTATGCTGTATGTGATTGTATTTATACGACTTAGGGTATATTTAATGCTTTCGCAGCTACTTTTTGCGGGTTCGTCAAACTTTGAATACGAAGCATGTTGTCGACGGGCAGGAAAACTGGAAAAGATGACGAAGTTACCGCCAGTCTGGAGCTGAAACTGGCATAAACCTAACCCGCATATTTCATGAGGAATAGATCGTGAACCCTCATGAAATATGAGAGCCAGACGCCTAGTTCAGGAAAATCCCTATACTCAAGGCAATCGACAACAGTATATTGATCGCGATGCATGGATATTATCACTCACAATAATTTTCTGTGATCGGAAAGACGTTAACCACAAATGATCTGGAGTTATTTATGAATATTGACCTGCTTATTCTAAGCTCTGAGGTCTTGTTCTTTTATACCATAGTGCTGGGTTTGCATGCTTTGCGACGCCGAGTCACCCTGGTTCCACTCTTGGCCCTAATGGGTGGTATTAGCGCCATAATGTACTGGGTTTCTGCCACAGGTCTTAGTGTTGAACTCCTCGGCCTCTCATTTTTTGTAAGCTCGACCGTCTTTTATACCTCATTATTGCTGGGAGTTTTTGTTATCTATCTTTTTGATGGGCCAGTAGCTACCAGAAATTCGATCGTGGTAATCATTGCTGTGTCGGCGATGGTTCCGTTGATCAACCTGGGCTTGAACCTTCAAGCGGAATTGTCTGGTACTCCCATATTAGCTAATCTGCCAATGGCAAACCTGAGGATAAATTCGGTCTCGGTAATAGCGACTCTGATTGACCTTATATTTCTGGCGATCCTCTGGGAATATTTGAGTAAGTTAACATTCAATATTCCGCTCTATTTGCGTATCTATCTAACCCTACTAAGCATCATGTGGCTGGATGTACTTTTATTTGGAACCGGTGCTTTTGCCGGGTCGGGTTTTTACTGGGATTACCTTAAAAACACTCTGTTAAGCCGGTTCATTATTTCAATCTTCACCTTTCCCATTCTCTGGGCATACATCGTCTGGCAGAATTCCAGACACAAGATCAGTGTCCAGGCAAGACCAGCCTGGAGGGTGCTTGGTGACATGGCGGAGATGAAACAGGAACTGCTGACCGCCAAACAGGAGTTGGCAGAGCAGAAAAAAAACGAAGATGTGATCCGCGAAAGTGAATTGCGATTTCGAAATTTATTTGAATATGCTCCCGTGGCACTATGGGAGGAGGATTTCTCTGTTGCCAAGGAAATTCTAAAACAACTTCAGACAGACGGGATTGTCGATATTGGGCAGTATCTGGACGATAACCCGGATGTCCTGGCCGATCTTGTACAAAAAGTCCGTATTGTTAATTGCAATCAAGCAGCCCTTGACCTGCACCAGGCAAAGGATAAAGCAGATCTTTATGAAAATCTGGATAATATTTTCACTCCGGAGTCATTTGTTACATTCAAGGCAGAGATGGTCGCCATTGCTGAAGATCAAAACGAGTTTGAATCTGAAGCAATTCTAAAAACAATTCAGGGTGAAGAACGCCATGTCCAATTAAAGTTGATCACGTTGCGTACTGATGTACGCGACTACTCACGTACCTTGGTGGTAACTGCTGATATTACAGGGAACAAACTAGCCGAAGTAGCACTCAGGGATAGTGAAAAGAAGTTTCGGGATCTATTTGAAAAATCAGGTGATGCCAATTTGATCATTAGGAATGACCAGTTTGTGGACTGTAATCAGGCGACAGTGACCATGCTTGGTTATCTGAATAAAGCAGAAATGTTAAACACACACCCCGCCGAATTAAGTCCTGATGAGCAGCCTGATGGTCAAAAATCATTTGCAAAAGCTGAAGAAATGATGCGTATTGCCGTCGCGAAAGGCAGTCATCGCTTTGAGTGGGTGCATCGGCGACAAAATGGAGCTACCTTTCCGGTGGAAGTCTTGCTGACTTTGATCTCGGGTGATGGAGAGAACAAAATTATTCACACTGTTTGGCGAGATATCACCAGGCGTAAGCAGGCTGAGCAAGAAAAACTGGATTTCGAAAAAAAGATCCTCCAAACTCAAAAGTTGGAAAGTTTGGGTGTGTTAGCTGGGGGGATCGCCCATGATTTTAATAACATTCTCATGGGGATATTGGGGTATGCAGATTTAGCTCTGTCATCTCTCAGTCCTTCATCACCAGCCAAAGAATATGTGGAGGGGATCAATAGCGCTTCCCGCAAGGCGGCCGATCTGATCAAACAAATGCTGGCGTATTCTGGTAAAGGGAAATTCACTCTGGAATCCATCAACCTCAATCATCTCATCCAGGAAACGGTTCAGATGTTGAGCATATCCATCTCCAAGAATGCAGTATTGAAATTTAATTATGCCCAGGACCCCGTCGTGTTGGAAGGTGATCCTTCCCAGATTCGCCAGATCATCATGAACCTGGTGATAAATGCTTCCGAAGCGATTGAGAAACACAGTGGGGTGATATCCCTGTCCACGGGTCAGATGTACTGTGACCAGGACTATATCGACAGTACCGGCTTTGCGGAGAAAGTCTCCCGGAAAGAGCCGCTGATTGAAGGCCTGTATGCATTTGTAGAGGTCTCAGATACTGGGATCGGTATGTCAAAGGATACAATTCATAGAATATTTGACCCTTTCTTTACCACTAAATTCACAGGCAGGGGGCTGGGATTATCAGCGGTACTTGGTATAGCCAATGGGCATCATGGTATGGTCAAGATCTATTCAGAAGAACATAAGGGAACCTCGTTTAAAGTTCTGTTTCCATTGTATGAGGGCTCGATTGACGTCAATAAAATCAATGCATCCGAAGAGTTGGCAGAAAAATGGCAGGGTCGGGGTACCATCTTGATCGCGGACGATGAAGAAGCTGTCCGCAGCATTGGGAAGCACATGATCAGGAAACTGGGGTTTGAAGTATTGACTGCTGCGGATGGCCAGGAAGCTATTGAATTATTCAAGCAACACAGGAATGAAATTGTTGGCGTATTATTGGACTTAACCATGCCGCATAAGGATGGGGCAGAGGTCTTTCAAGAAATTCGTGGGATCAACCCTGATGTAAAAGTGATCCTGTCAAGTGGCTATAATGAGCAGGATGCCACCCAGCAATTTATTGGGAAGGGGCTGGCTGGTTTTATCCAGAAACCTTATGTCTCTGCGGATCTGGTAAAAAAAATAAAAGAGGTTATGGGTCAGGATTCATAGACGCCATTCTTCTAATCAAGAGTGGTCAGGTGAATTTTGAATATTGACGCCCCCGCAAAAAGGATTTGCAAAAACACGGAATATACCCTATGCGCAATAAATACAACAACTTATGACAAATATATCTAAACCTATAAATAATAACACTCCGCGTCATTTCGACCAGCGGTCCCTGAGCTCTGTCGAAGGGCGGTCCCTGAGCTCTGTCGAAGGGCGGTCCCTGAGCTCTGTCGAAGGGCGGTCCCTGAGCTCTGTCGAAGGACTCAACGCCACGCCTCGCGGCCTGTGGTAGAGGGACTTTCTGCGGAGGCGTTAAAATCGACCTTAAAATATGCACATTGGCTGTGCTGAAAAGAATCGAATGAAGAAGTGAACATCTCGACCTGCGCAGGTTCAAAATTCGATACTCTACATTCAAAAAATGCTCCGAAGTCATAAAAAAGCACCAAAAGCTGCTTCACGCTATCGAAACCCAGGTTATATTTCGGGCGATGTCAGCTATTATCCTTCTGGAGTAAAAAAATATATCATAGCAAGAATCGATGGGTCAAATATTAATCGATCTGTTAACAACCAATAAACAATGGTGGAACGAAAATGGATTTGAATACAATTATTAACACGCCGCCCTGGGAGTGGGAAGACGGGACTGGCGAGTATCTCCTAACCATCATCAGGGATAAGCAAGCTGAAGGCGCTGCCAGACGGCGAGCCATAGAACTGTCAGGCAACCTGATCCTCATCAATGATGAGATTGCCATGACACTCATAAATATTCTCCTGGATACTGATGAGCCGGCTAATATTCGTGCAATGTCAGCAATTGGTCTGGGACCGGTGTTAGAGGAGATGGATATGTACGATTCGGATCTGCTTGACCTGCCCTATGAGGAGGAGGTTCCCATCTCAACCATGATTTATCACGAAATAATGGGTACAATGAAAACCGTTTATGATGATGCGACAGCGCCCAAACAGGTCCGTCGACGTATCCTGGAAGCCTCAATCCTCTCACGACAGGAATGGCACCAAAATGCCATTGAAACAGCCTATGCCAGCGATGATCTGGATTGGGTAATTACGGCCGTATTCTGTATGCAATCAATTTCAGGTTTTGATGAGCAGATCCTGGAAGCCCTGGAACATGAGAATCCCATCGTTCACCGTAACGCTGTCCTGGGAGCTGGATTGTGGGAACTGAAAGCGGCACAGAAACATGTCGTTAGAATTCTAGAAAATGAGAAAGAAGATCTGGATCTGCTTCTGACAGCAATTGAGGCCATCGTTGAACTGGCCCCTGCCGAGGCCGGGATCTATCTACTTGATTTAGCTGATTGGAAAGATGAACAAATAGCTGAAGCGGCCAATGACGCCATGATGGAAGCCGCCATGCTGTCAGAAATGGAGGAAATGGATTTATAGCTCCAGAATATTAAGGGGTCCCTGCACTGCGTCTTCACCCTGCCGGTTTGGGCTTGCGCCTTCAGATTGTTTGTGATGGCAATAGGCCGACTCGATATAAGATAATCACATTATCTTACTGCTGTTTTAGCACCCGCTCTTGAATCGTCTGGATAAGTTGAAAATATTTCCTCATTTTTCAAGCTTGATGCCCCCGCAGAAAGTCCCTCTCGCAGAGGCCGCAGAGCGTTGCATTGAGTCCTTCGACTGAGCTCAGGAACCGCCTGTCGAAATGGCGCAAAGTGTTGTTATTTATTGCTTTACGTGTATTTGTCGTAAGCGGTTGTATTTAAAGGTTATAGGGCATATTCTGTGGTTTTCTAAATACTTTTTGCGAGCTCATCAAACTTGATGTCCCCGCAGAAAGTCCCTCGCCGACACGATTGTCGGGATGAGGATTTTAAGTGTGCCACACTGAGTTCATCGAAGTGTGCCACACTGAGTTCATCGAAGTGCAGAAAAATGAGGAAAGATGCAGAAGTTGAATGCAGTTTTGCTGTTTAATTGGTATTAGATATTGACAATTACAATTACCCCAGGCTTCAGCCTGGGGATAATAAGTCACTAATAATATAGAGCATTAGCCCAACTACATTGCCAGTAATCGGGGGCTAAAGCCCGATAATTATCCTGGAAACAACCCCCCCACGCTGAAGCGTGGGGTAATTGATCCTATGCTATCAGGCAAGTCGGTATAAATTGATCAAGCGAAGCATATTGTGAGACACTCAAGTAATTATTAGGGATGACGATGACAGAATTACCCTTTGGCCTAAGTAAGCAAACCTTTGATGAATTACAGAAGTTATCAACTCCATTTATGCTGTTCGACTTAAATAGAATCGCAAAAAATATTTCCTTGTTAAAAAAGCATTTACCCCAGGCCCAGATATTCTACTCCATGAAAGCCAATAGCCTGCGACCTGTTTTGGATACCATGTTTCAAAATGGAACCGGATTTGAGATCAATACGATGGAAGAATTATCCAGATTGGGTAAACTAGGAGATCTTCGACCGAATATCATCAATAGTTCAACCGTATTGTCTGCTACGGATATTCGTGGCTTTTATCATAGGGGTGTGCGCCAATTTTGTGCAGATCGGCGATCCCAATTAACGAATTTAGGGATCAATGCTCCAGGGGCTGAGGTTTTAATTCGGTTGAAGGTGCCTGAGGCAGGCAGCCGCTTTGCTGTAAATTCACGGTTTGGGGCAAAACCAGATCAAGTCTCCGAGCTGATTAGTTATGCAGAAGAAGTTGGCCTGAGGGTGAACGGTCTTCACTTTCATGTGGGATCCCAATGTTTAAATTCTGAAAATTGGAAAAGTGGAATACAGATGGCGGCTGATTGGTTCACTCAACACCCACACCTGAAAATATTAAATGTCGGTGGGGGATTACCCTCCACTGAAAATGGGGATAGCACTTTAATCACTGAGATTTTGGGAGCAATCCAACAGACAGTGGAAACGGTGTTTGACAGGCCTCCGGAATTGTACATTGAATCAGGGCGCTTTTTGGTTGCAAATTCAGCAGTACTGGGATCGTCTGTGATCCAATTGGAAGCAGGGGCAGAACTCAGTATCGCGACTCTGGATATATCGGTATTTTCGGGATTGTTGGAGATCTTTGAAAGTAAACTTGCCATGGAGTATCCGGTCTGGTCAGATGGTGATGGTCCTCTTAGTACTTACCGATTAGAAGGGCCAACCTGTGCTGGAAATGATGTGTTGAGCCGACCCGTAAATTTATCAGAGCTGGTGGTTGACTATCGGTCAGGAGTTCCGTGTACGAAGGTCTACTTTGGAAATACGGGTGCTTATAGTATTGACTATGTCAGAGGCATTCAAAGCGGTTTCAATGGCTCACGAATTCCCAGCATCCTCACCTTAAAAGATTCGAAGGTGACAAAGTTTGGGTGAGATCCAGGTAGAGATCCGTCCCGTCACCGATATAGCAGCTCAGCAACTGGAGTACCAGGTGTTCTTGGAGGCTGGCTATATAGATCCCAATCAGGAACAGCTGGTACTGGAATATGCAAAATACTCAAGATCAGAATTTATCATTACCCGGGATGGCCCCCAGCTGACCGGTGTGGTTCGACTCATATATGCAAATGATGAGCGTCCCACACGGGGTCTGCCAACTCTGGAAAATTTTAATCTATATGATGAGTGGCAAGCTAAAATAACACGATTAGCGACCCGCAGGCTGGGTGAATTTGGGACCCTGGCTGTTCTCAAAGCATATCGAGGAGGGCGCTCGACTTATCTGCTAAAACAGAAGCTCATCCTCCACCCTGTTTTAAAAGGGTATCGATATGGGGTTAGTCTCATAGATGAGGGACTCCTGAAGCACCTGGTGAAAGGGGGCTACCCCCTTAAACAGATCGGCGATAAGCGTTATTATATGGGCTCTGTGACCGTACCTGTGCTGGGGAGTGTTTATCACCTACCCAGAACCTTGCGAACCTGGGTGTGGAACTTTATGTTACGCTCCGGGCGTTAATGCTTCAATCTTTTAGCCGGGTAAAAATGTTCCCCCCAAATGATCATCTTTAACATGAAGAAAGCTAGTTTAGTGGATCCCATGACAATTCTGAACATGGTGCCAAGACTAAATTTATTCACCAAATAGCCCAAATTATTATTCACATAATTGATATACAGACTGGAAAGTAACATCTGGAATAAATAGCTGCGGACGCTCATTTTTCCGGGGCGAATGATCATTTGTCCAAATGTCCAAAAATGGTAATCCTCTTTATCGACCAGCAATCGATCTTTATATTCATGATAGATTGGGAGGTTAGGGAAGGGGGTTAAAGGGCTAAAAGTACATATTTCAGGTTTTAGCGTTCGCATATATTGCCTGAACAAACGAAAATCTGCCTGATCCCAGTCCGGGTGAAAAATAAAGGAAGCCCAACAATCCACTTTTATATCCTTAAGTAATTTACTGGCTTCCAAATTATCATCCACCGATGATTTTTTATGATAGTCAGCCAACTCACTATCTTTGAATGATTCGTAACCTACCAGCACAGCGCGAAGACCATTATGGGCAAATTGGGTTACTGCCTTTGTGTTGGTTAAAAGACCATGAACACTACCGTAACAAATGAAATTTTTTGAAATGTTTTCCGCTTCCAGGAGCGTACAGAACTTTTCAAGTCGCGGACCATTATTTAGAAAATCATTATCATAAATCATAATGGTCGGTTCCTGGATATCTTTGATCTGCTGGATCACCTCATTTAGGTCTATATCCACTTCATGGCCGCCTTCAATGCGCCAACGTAGACAGAAATGACAGCCCTTGCTGCACCCCAGTGAGGTTTGCATAATGGCAGCCGGCTGATAGCCAAAATAATTGTAATGTTGGCGGTAGACTTGAGTGGATTGGCGGTCTGGGACAATATATTCATTATAGCCCTTATTCCCTGAAAAAGCAAATTCAAGCTGTTTGCTGCGAATACCATCAATGATCGGTACGGCAGTACCAGATGCCAGGAGGGTGAAGAGTTGGCCAATGTTTGCCCGGGTGGTATACTGGAAAATGTGATCAATTTCAGGTTTAAAAAATGCCTCTGGAGCCAGATAAGTTTGGGTTCCTCCCACAATGGTAACGATGGCAGGTCGGATTTCTTTCACTTGCCTGGCCAGTTTGAGAGCTGCTGGTACATCCACACACAGGGTTGTGAAACCAACGACTTCCGGGTGCCATTTTTTGATAATATGGGGGAGTGATCCAGGATCATCGATCATGAGATCAAGGATTCTGATGTCATGCTCATTTTTTAAAACAGCAGCAAGTATTTCAAGCCCGATCGGTTCGCTGAACATGAATTCGCCCAGGGTGACAGCCTGTTTCATTCTGGGAGGTCGAATAAGTAATACTTTCAATGTCAATTGCTCCTGCTAAATGATATTGGGAGTGATCCTGCGCTTGATCTGTTGTTTATAATACAAATTGACCATCAGATAAAAGAGGTGTCGTAAGGGGTGCCTCAGAAACCCGTAATGATAAAATACCCGACTTAAAATATTGGGAATGGAGAATACGTCCTCATATAGATCCCAATAAGCTTTTGTAAGCTCGTCAGCACTCATATTCTTGGGGTCGTGAACCGCAGTTGTACTATCATAGCTAAAGTAGTCGTGATTGATAATCCGGTCATCACGTAACATCTCAGCGTGAAACTCAGTGCCGGGAATGGGGGTTAGAATATAGAACCGTGGTACCACCACCCGATTTTCCCGTACAAATGCCGCAGTTGCCTGTATGGAAGCCAAAGTATCACCGTCAGCACCAACAACCATCTCGGTTGATATATCAATCCCCGCTTGACGAATCTTTTTGAGCTGTGAATGATACCTGGAAACTTTGCCCCAGCTTTTTCCCATGGCATTCATACTATCCTGGGAAATACTTTCTAAGCCAAAACTCAGCCCGATGCAGCCGCTGTCAGCCACTGCCTGTAGCAATTTATCGTTATCAGCCAAGGTGATTGAACATTGCGAGAACCATTCCATTTTCAGTTTAGAGATCTCCTGGCATAGTTCTATAGCATAGGTCGGGTCAGAGACCAGGTTATCATCCAGGAGCAAAAACTTCTTAAATCCCAGAGACTTTATCTGACTGATGTCCCTGATCACGCTGGCTATACTGCGTTTATAATAGCGTCTTTGATAGAGGCAATACACGGAACAAAAGGAGCAGGCGTGGGGACATCCACGGGCGGCCTGAACCGGGAGAAAATCACCGATAGATTTATCAAGCAGGAGTTCATAACGAGGCAGGGGGGGGTCAAATATGGCTAGCTGGCGATCATAGACCTTTTTTAGACAGCCATTTTCAAAATCCTGCAAGACTTCGGGCCATAGCTCATCTGCATCACCTACGATTACAGCATCACTATAATCCTGAGCCTCTTCCTGCATGAGACTGGCCATATACCCGCCGGTGATCACAGTTTTACCCAGGCGGTGAAATTCCTTAGCTATGTCAATGGATCGATGTACGGCATGTCCCATGGTACCGATACCGATCAAATTAGCATCCGTGTCGAAAGGGAGCTCGTCAATGGTCTCCAGACAGATCTCAACCTCCCAATGGTCAGGTGTAACGGCTGCCAGCAGGGGAAAGGTAAGCCCCACAAAATACAAGCGCTTCTTTTTAATGACCTGCCCTTCCCGGTCGTATGGAGAGGGTTGGATGAACAGGACCTTGTATCGTTTTGGCATATTAGCTGGTCTTCGAAGGCTTGGCTGAGCATACAAACCATGCAGCAAATATCTTCAGCAAGTACTGGATCGTAACTATGGTAGCTCCCCGTGACAGTTTAAGGGTCTCCCAAACACCATATCTGGTCAGCATGCGATAAATACTGGATCCCCGCATGGTGATCTTATAATACAGTTTGACGATATTCCAATAATAGTTATGGGGTGTAAGTTTAGAGGGCTTTAGCACCAAATGAGCCAGGTCCCATTCTTCATAATTATCACGTTCCACAATCAAACTATCAACATAAGTTTCGAATATCTCAGTTCCCGGTAGTGGGGTGAGCGGCTGTAAATTAACAAAGATCAGGTCCAATTTCCGGATCCAGGCATAGAGCTTTTGGAAATCTTCGCCAGACCAATCAGGAGAGAGGATGAATGTACCATAACAATCAATCCCGTTCTCAGCCAAAATACGCACGGCCCTTTCACTGGTTTCCAAACTGGTCTTCTTGACGTAACTATCTAATTCATCCTGATCCCAGGACTCCAGTCCAACGATTACAGCCCGCAAACCAAGTGCTTTAAAACGGGTCATTACATCGGGATTGGTGGCAATAAAATCGGCCCGACCATAGATTAAAAATTGTTTTTGAATGTTGCCCAGCTCTAGTTTGTCACAAAACTCCAGGACACGCTCTCGACTTACCAGAAAGTTGTCATCCACAATATAGATCTCTGGTTCTGAAATTCCGGCAATTTCCTGGATCACATCATCGATGGGTCTGGCAAAATACTGTTCATCGGTGATCTGAATGCAAAAGCAAAAGTTACATGAGTAGGGACAGCCATATGATGTTTTGATCAGGGCACAGGGGTTATGAAACATGTAGTAATAGCTGGAGCGGTAGCGTCTCGTCAATTCACGAGCTGGGAAATAGTCTGGAAAAGAGATCGATTTCGCTGGGACCACTTTCAGCTGCGGATTCCAGAGCCCCGGAATTTCTGTGGTACTTTGATCAGTGGAAAGGCGATCAACCAACTGGGGGAATGATAGGTGGGCATCGGCGGCAATGATATAGTCGATATGTGGGTCTTCATAGTCAGCCGGTTGAACTTCTGCATGAACCCCTCCGACCACGATAGCACAGTCCGGCCTTATTGACTTGATTCGCCGGGCGTATTCCTTGATCAAATTGACATGGGTGATGTATCCTGTCAAGCCCACCAGGTCAGGGGTATGTTTTTGAATAAAGTGTGCCAGAGTCTTCCGCTCCAGGATCAGGTCGATAATAATAACCTGGTGCTGTTTCGCGACGGAGGCGGCCATATATTCCAATTCAAGTGGTTCACAAACCATGACGTATTTTAGTCCGACTGTATTGGTCGGAGGTTTCGGGCGTACCAGCAGAATTTTCATTGGTCAGATCCTGGCACCGTGGCGATCAAAAAGAAAATGGTAGGGACGAACCAAGCGGTTTTGACTGTAGAGATGCTCACATCCGGCATGAACTGATCTACCATAGCTCTCATTTCCTGGATTGAAGGGTAGTGCGCTGAACCAGTCGTTATTTTGATCATCAATAAGCATAGTTGGTCATATAGATTATTTGCAGATGCATTTGCGACCAGCAGTGTGCCACCAGGTTTCAGCTGATCTACCATCCTGCGGAGCGCTGTTGCCTGATCTTCATAATAGGGCAGAGTGTGACTGGCGATGATGAGATCATAGCGTTCTGTCACCGAAAAATCCAGCACATCACTATGAATAAAATTTATATCAGGGTTTTCCTGGCGCGCTATCTTTAACATACCCCTGGAGTAATCCACGCCAGTCAGATGCATGGATTGATTGTGAAAAATAACTCCTAGTTCCTGGAGTAATTGACCTGTACCACAGCCCATATCCAGGATGTTCAGCTCAGCTTTGGTTTTGGGCATGGTCTGAATATAATTAATGATCATTTCCCGGGTGGGACCAAGGGACCACTTTTGGACCCAGAGTCGATTGTAGAATTTCGCCCAATAATCCCATAATATCCTGCTACTCAAAAGGCTAATTCCTGCCCAGTATTGATTGTAACAAAAAATGTCTCAGCCTGCTGTTATTAAATATTAATTGGAGGTAGAGCCGATAGAATTGTAAATAAAAATTGAGGGTCCCCAGATTGGTTGGTTTGAGTACCAGATGCAGCATATCCCAATGCTTGCGGTTTTTGGTTAACAGGGATCGGGAATAGTCATCATATATTTTTGTACCTGGGAAGGGGGTGAAGATGGAGCTGGTAAAGAGCTCCAATTCATTCTTTCGGATCCAATTGCCTAAGGTCTTGAAGGTATTACTTGTGGACTCAAGCGGCGCAATGAACAAAGCCGTACATTGGATACCAGCTTCCCGTAAAACTGTGGCACAGCGTTCATTTTGTTGGCTCGAAACGTTCTTTTCATAAGCCTGAAGGTCAGCATCAGCAAGGGTTTCAAATCCGATGATGATATCTATGACACCAACTGATCTCAATTCAGCAATGAGTTGGGGCTGTTGCGCAACAAAATCAGCGCGCCCATAAATTATATACCGCTTTTTGAGTGCTTCACTACGGTTCAGTTTGACAAAATCTTCAACCCGCTTTTCATCGATCAAAAAATCATCATCAACTATCCAGATCAGATCATGTTGGATGGATTTTATCTCATGGATAACTGCTTCCATGGGGCGGGCTGTGTATTTCCCATCATTTAAAAGACGGCAATAACAGAAATTACAGGAAAAGGGACAGCCCGCTGCAGATTTAACCAGAGCTGCTGAGCCATAATAGTGATAATGAAATTTTCGGCGATGTTTATAAAAATGAGATCGGTCAGGGAGGACGGTATCCTGAATAGCTGGTTGGAACCTTGGATTCATCTTCCAGTTGTCCCTTTCACGGTAGGTGATGCCGGGCAGCTTAGCCAGGTTTTTAAATTGATGTTGAATGAGTCCACGAAAGGTTGAATGGCCTCCTGAAAGTACAATGATATCAATATGAGCCGTTTGAAATTCCCTGAAATTGATCTCTGCATGGACACCACCCACCAGGACAGTGATATTGGAATTGAACTTTTTTATTATTTCTGCATAGCTGAGGATCCGGTCCTGGATGGAAATGTAGCCCGTGAGGGCAACCACACTCGGTTGATAGCTCCTGAGCGTTTTAATAAGCGAGCTTCTGTCAATGACCTCGTCATGGATTTTTGTCTCGATCTTTTCAGCTCCGGCAATCGCTGCCAGATATTCAAGATCCAGGGGCTCGGTCCGGATCGGATTAGCCAGAGAAAAAAGACTGCTATACCTGGGGCGGACCAACAGGATTCTCATGTATTCCCATTCCTAAAGACATTAAACGAGGTGGTGGGCATTTTGTATGATACCAGGGGCATTGCGATCTGAATCAGTTTATTTAGCATTTTGTTGGCGTGGTGAACGTGAATAAATTTCTCTTCCATCTGGCAGCCCAGTTTTAACTTTATTGCTTCACCTGTCTGCCCCAGGTCAACAATATCACAGCCGCCTGAGATGCCCTTCCTGATGATCCAAAGTAGTATGTTAAGATAAATATCATATTGCTTGAGTCTGGTATATTTAATACCAGTGAACATAAAGATCAAGCGCTTTGAATCCTGATATAATTGGATGAACCCCAGCAGGTCACCTGCGATCTGAAAGCGATAAATATCAGCTGGAAATTGGCGAAAAAACTCGATTGATAATTTTTCAAGCTTATAATCCGATCTTCCATGAACATCTAAATAGAGTTGATACATGTCACCTGAGAAATCTTGATTGTCAGTCAGGTGGGTAATTTCCACACGTTGCCATTTCTCCAGGGCTTTGGTCATACGGTAGCGATAGTGACTCCTTAATCGGGTGAGATATGCATCGAATGTGTCCCAATGGATCTGCAGGATACAACTTGGGAGCGTATGGCCACTGGAAAATCCGGTGATTTGTTGCTCTGAACTATTCAGGATGATCTTGAGCCCTCTATGAGCCAAAAGATTTTCTTTTATACTTTGGGTCAGTGTGGGATGGTATCCGCAAAAAGCCAGTGAGCAGGGGATACCTACTATCCTGGTGGGGTATTTCAGGCTTAGACCAAGATAGGTGAACAAGTTCAGGTGTATTTTATATGAGACCGCTACACATGGTTCTTGGGGATCATTGGAGAAAAAGTAACGTTGGTTACAAAAATTGGTTTCCTCAAGTATCTCCAGAGAGTCCTTTTTTAAAAAGGGGTTAGCTGAATTCACTGGAAAAGAAAAATCTGGAATTCCCCTCACATTTAATACTGATCGTAGTGTGATGGCTAGCTCAGATATTAACTGAATAAACTTTATAAGATTTTAACGGCTTGATCTTATCCTGTGACCACTTGTTGATCATTCCCTTTGAACTGATGTTCGTATCCACAACCCACCCGGTTTCGCAGGTTTCAAACTTGTTTTTAGTCTCTTTGTAGCAGGCTGCCATCAGATTGATCCCGATACCTGATCGTTGGTATTCAGGTAATACTGCAACCTGTGCCCCCCGGAAAGATCGTACTGAAGCGCTGGAGAACTTGTTCTTTAAATAGGCTATAAGTCCAATTCTCCCTCCGGCTGGGATCAATTCATTGAAATCTGGATACCAGAGTAAATAACCGACTGGTTTTCCAGCTATCTCAGCTATTAATAGATTTTCCGGTCTTAAAATGGGTTTAAACATCTCTAACATTTCATAGTCTTCGGCGACTTGGCGGTGAAAATAAAAGGGATGTTTGGCAAAAGCTGCATTGCTCAGTGAATTATAGATTACAGACTCTGAGGCCAAATTGGAGAGGTCAATATAGCGAATATTAAGTCCTGCAGATTTTTCCGGAAGTTTTAGGGAGCTAAACTCTTTTGCAAATTGCCCCATTCCTTTTTGATAGGTGTCCAGCTCGGAGAAATTGGTGGCATGAGCAGAAAGGAGGGTGTCATAATAGCCTGGATTCCAGGCATTTCCGAAGCTCATGGGTAGGTCAAAGCCGCGAGAAAGAATGCCAAGGCCGTAATTGGGGTGGCCGTTAATGCCAAAGACAATTTGCTTAGCTCCCCGTTCTTTTCCGGCTCGTGAAGCTTCTTCAATGATTATAGGGACGGTACCAGGGTTGTTCAGGGATTCAAAAAATGCCACCATGATCATATCAGGGGCTTGATCTGACCAGATAAGGGTTGCCACAGCCTGGGGAATCTCATCAATAATAAGAAGGGGTTGAATGTATTTATCTTTCGAAAAGGCAGATTTACCAGTTAGGATACCTCTCATGGTGGGGACCATGGAAGCCCGATAATATGGATTACCCTGATAGAGGTCTTTTATAAATTTGAAATACTGATTCAGATTACTGGTGGAACATTGAACTATTTGCACAGTATCGTTTCCCTTTAAATATTTTAGACCGGTTGAAGAAACAATCCAAGGGAAAAAACTAACTCTGCAGTAATATTTTAGAATTTTCCACAGCGTGGCAATTAATCGAGACAACTAACCTGAATAATTCATAGCCACTAAGTCACGAAGCCACCAAGTTTTAAAAAATATATGCTTATCAAAAATTATCACTCACAGATGCAAATAATTCTGTTTAAAATGACCTTGTTCATAACTTTAATAATCTTCGTGGCTTAGTGTCCTCGTGGTAATAATTCATGAATAATGCAGGTTAGATACCATGACAGGCTCGCCTTGTCAGAATTTTAAATTCCGGTGCCGAATGTTAGGAAGGATAAAGTGTATTTAACCGATTATCCCATAACTAACAATCACATTATATTACAATCGTGGTTGCCCTCCCTCATGAAGTATGCGGCTTACGTGCAAGAACCCTCTGGACCGGCACGAATCGTAAAAGTCCCGCCAGTGTTTCTTTTGCGAACCAGTGTTAGTGAACTACTTTTAACGCGCACTTTAAACTGACAGACTTATGCTACTACAAACGGCCATTTTTAAAAAACCGGCGCTTGATCAGCATCAATTGGAAACCCAAGAGGATCTTAGATGGAGTCGATACTCGCAAGCTACATGGCCAGGTTGGAGGCCTGGAGACTAGACCACTTCAAAGCTGAATTTCTGGTGGAAGACCACCCTGATCTGAGCCAGAAATTTCATCCTTCAGGAGCAGCCAAACCGTTTCATGGCCTGACAGTGGTGACCTTTATTGATCCCGAATCGATGCTATACCAGGCACTCTGTGATTATCAAAACCGGATCAGAACCGCACTGAAACAAGCTGGATTAGAAGCTATATTTAGCTTTCTTGACCCAAAATCATTTCATATGACCCTATGTGATATCGTGGCCGGACCTGACCCAGTTCCAACTCAGCAGACAGCTAGGATTCTCCAAGCCGCCGGTAGGTGTTTTCCCAGTATAGGAAAAATTCCTGATCTATCCGGCACCCTGTCTGGTTTGGGCGTGGATGCTAGTCTGCTGCTCCTGGTTCAGTTTGAGGAGACCGCCCTGAAGGCTTGTCTGGATATTGAACACCTGCTCAAGGAAGGTCTGGGGGTGGATGAAAGATCATTCTTAGGGCATGTCAGTCTGGCTTATTTTGTCCAGGTACCCGGATCGGTTCTCCAGCAGATAAAGTGTGTATTGGACCCATTTAAGGGAGAATCATTAGGTCAATTTCCAATCACAAAAATTGATCTTTGCTATTTTCGGGACATGCATAGCTATCAACCTCGCATGACATTTGATCTCCGCGATGGTAGTTTTGCCATCTCTCGCGACTATTTGAGCAGTCGATCTCAAAATAAGAAAGCACACTGAAAAGCCATGAATTCCTATTTAAAAATTGACCAGCCAACCCACTCTCTGGTTGTTGTGGATCTGAAAAACGACCGGATGGATGGCCAGATCGCCGCCTGTGGTCTCCAGGGCATTATTAACCGTGATTCCACTGAAAAACTTTATATCACGAATACCTATTGTTTCGACAATTTAGGGGGTGGAAAAACTCAAATTCAAATTGCAGGGCGCTTGCTCGAGACCCTTTTCTCAGATATCCCCACTGAGCGACTCTCACCAGAGGCCAACAAGTGCTGGCCTGGTTTTCTCGCTGCGCTGAATCGTTTTCGAGGTGTTGTAAAGGGCTTGATCATCTGGGACCCGACCTTGGAAGGGGCTACAATTGAAGCTGCTACCACCCTGGCAGGACAGACCGATGGTTTGATCTGTTCACCTGAACTTTCAGAAGCATTACAGGACTTTAAATTCCCACTCATCAAGGATTTTCGCGAAGAGGGTTTTGAAAATAATATTGAATGTCTGGACTGGCTGTTGGCTAATTGTTTTGAAAAATGTGCAACAGCCCTGGCCTTTACCTGGTCACATATGACAACCGACTCCACCAGTTGGGGGGCGGCGAATAAGGATTATGTAATTGCCTCAGGCTTGTTTAGTTTTTATCTGGATATTACTGATGAGGTGGAGCGGGAAGCCTACAAATGTGTTTTGGAACGCTATCCTCCAGGTACACCCATTCTGGGGTGGACGGATGAAAGGTGGGCCGATGCCCTTTTTGCCAAACTTGGTTATTTTATGGTTCCCTGTATTTCGGTGGAGAACCTGTCGGTTCATGCATCTTTTCCCTCAGTCCACGGAACTCAAGCGGATCCCAAACCCGCTGAACTGGTTCCTAATGGAGTATATATTGCCATGCATGTGGCTGATGGTGATAATCTCCTGCATAGTATGGTCTACGAACCTGACTGTATCATGCGCAGCAGGGCTTACGGAGAGATTCCCCTAACCTGGATCCTTAATCCTGGTTTGACGGATCTGGCTCCACGACTCTTCGATTGGTACTATGAGGGGCTGGGGAATCAGGAAATGGCAGCCATGCTCAGCGATGGTCATCCCTTTAGTGATCGCTATGCTGCCTTCCGGCAGTATTGCGATTTTTGCAGCTATTATCTCAAAAAAGCGGGCATGCTCACGCTAAAACAGATGGAAGAATCAGAGGCGGTTGCCTGGAATGTGCAGCCCTATGTCATGAACAGCGGGTATGCCGGCACCTGCCCAAAAGGGATCCGGGTTGATGATTACCACATGGATAATGAATGTTTTCACATTGGCAGCATCAAGCATACTGATGCTGGAAGTATTCGCGAGCGGGTGAAAAATAATCCTGGAGAGGGTCCACTCTTTTATAATATTTTCTGTGGAACCGCCATTATTGATCTCCCTCAATTGGTCAAGGATATTGCTGAAGACCTGTGGGCTGGACAGGCACAGGATGGTGTGCAGTATTTTTTTCTACGCAGTATGGATCTGGCGGCAACCTATCGGGTTTATAAAGGGCTGCCAGTGAAACCCCGACCTGCCAAAGCATGACCGGAGTTGTAGGGCCCGAGGCTGGGTTGACAGTTTGATCTCACACAAATTGCCGTTGGATGGGTTTGAATTCGGGATCGATCTGCTGGTGCGAGCTGCCGATCAGGTTAATAAAGTAATGATTTATCCAGAGGACTAGATGCTTGAGCTGAAAGATAAATGGGTCTGGGATTTCTGGTTTTGCCGGGAAGCTGATTCATATCACATTTTTTACCTGCAAGCTCCCAGATCTTTAGGTGATGAACGGCTCCGACACTTCAACGCCAGTATTGGTCATGCAAGCTCAACTGATTTGATCAACTGGAGCATCCTGCCAGATGCCATTGGTCCGGGAATAAAGGGTGAATGGGATGATCTAGCTACGTGGACAGGTTGTACAATCCATAAGGATGGGGAGTGGTATCTTTTCTATACCGGAGTCAATCAGGCTGACAGTGGTCTCGTGCAAAGAATCGGTGTTGCAATTTCAAAAGATCTGATAAGCTGGAAGAAGTATGCCGGGAATCCTGTGATTGAAGCAGACCCCAGGTGGTACGAACTCCTGAATTTGAATGCCTGGCATGATCAGGCCTGGCGGGATCCCTGGGTGTTTGAATACGATGGTCAGTTCCATGCTTTCATAACCGCTCGAGTTAAAGCTGGACCGACTGATGGTCGAGGGGTCATAGCCCATGCGATTTCAAAGGACATCCTAGATTGGAATGTGCAGGCACCAGTAACTGAACCCGGAGATTTTGGACAGTTGGAGGTTCCCCAGTTGGTTGAGGTGGAGCGGAAACCCTGTCTGATCTTTAGCACTGATAAATTTTCACATTCAAGAGCTCTGCTTGAGCGGACCGGAAAACCACCGATTACCGGGACAGCCTGTTACATGGGTGAAACACCGCTGGGTCCCTTTACCAGGCATGATGATCCCTGGCTGTTCGAAAATAGCGGTGGAACACTATATAGCGGGAAGTTCATTGAAGCTACTGAGCTTGACTGGACCTTTATGGCCTTCGAAAATTACGCGGACAATGGTGAATTCATTGGCCGGATCACCAACCCTTTCACCATCAAATCTCCATAGTTCATTCATATCCCGATGTGATCAAGTCAATCACCAATGCTGCCGTCCAGGAAAAGGAGTCGCTACCTAATCCCTGTCCTGTTTCCGGGTTGAAATACTCATAGAATCCGTTCTGCTCCACGAGTTGCAGTGTTTCATGAGCGAGGCGCCGAGCCAGATCAGCACGACCATACAATTCTAATCCTTTGATAATCATCCAGTTCATATTGATCCAGACCGGTCCCCGCCAGTAGCGCTGTGCATCGAACTTAGCACTGCCCCTGGACTGACTGCAAATACCCCAGCCCGACTCTGGCCAGAAATCTGGGGAGGCTAGTTTTGTGATCAAAAGTTCAGCTTGTTCCTGTTTGGGGATACCGGCGAACAGGGGCAGGAACTGGCTGAGATTTTCAGAAATGATCGGTGCTTCGGTAGTTAGGTCAAGATCGTGGTAACGACCCAGGTCAGCATTCCAGAGGGTTGTCTTAATAGCTTCTTTGGTAGCTGCGATCTGGTCTTTAATTTTGTGGCAATCTTGCCCAATGATCCTGCCAATCTCTGCAAGCGCCTGCATGGACTTCAAGTGTAATACATTGAACAGAATAGATTGAATATTAAAAAGCCCCAACGAGTAGATCTTTGCCTGATCCCACTGTTCCATGGCATAGCGCTGTACCAGATATGAATAACGACGATACTCATCATCCGATGGTCTTTGACTGCCAGCGATCTTCTGATTATCCCGTCTCATGAACCTGGGTTGAAAGTTCAGATTGAAGTTATTCAACGGTTTATCCCAGTTGGTTGCATTATCCATACCGCTCTCCCAGGGATGACAGATGAAGGCTAATCCTTGCTGTAATGGATCACGCGCACTGAGTAAGAACTCAGTCTGAAGTAATAGATCAGCGTAGATGTCCGCCAAGAATAATCTGGCTGCCTGCTTGTGATCGGAGTTACGATAGACTTCCAGAGCGGCATGGGCCAGGATGGGGGGTTGGGTGATCCCGCTGGTACGGATGGTACTGGGAGCACCTGGAATAGCCGTTTTCCAGTACTCGGGGCCGGGATGATAATCGCTGGCTTCAGGGTTGAAAACGATATGGGGGATCATTCCGTTGAACCACTGTGCTTTCAATAAGGTCCGAATTTCTGTCTGGGCCCGCAGTTCGTTCACATGCGCTAGACCGATGGCAATAAAGGCTGAATCCCAATTCCATTGATGAGGATATAGCTGAGGTGCCGGTTTTGTTGAGCAGCCCAGATCATTGTTTGATAAGACGATCCGAGCCTGGTCTACCAGTACATGTCGACTTGAATATAGCTGCATGCCGGTTCCTTTTTCTACCATAACAAACTGATTGACTTCTAAACAAATATAAATATATTTAAACCGATTTAAATAACTTTAAATACATTTAAAAATGAAGCCTACCATTAAAATGATAGCTGATGAGACTGGAGTTTCGACTGCCACGGTCTCACTTGTTCTGAATAATCGGCCGGGTGTCTCAGCTGAAACCCGGGAACTGGTCCAGAAAACAATCACCGCGCTAAACTATTTCCCCAAGCGCTCAGCCAGTCAGTTAGCCCGTCAACAAACCGGGAATATTGGCTTTATCATCTGGGAAGATCACTTTTCTGAGATAGAGATGTTTTACTCCCAATGTTTTCTTGGTATGGAACTGGCGACCCGGGATAGCGATTATTATATCCTCTTGACAACGGTCAAGCTGGACTTCTCTATTCCTGCCAATCTGCCTCGATTTCTTAAATATGATGATGTTGATGGCGTCGTTCTCGCCGGACGGGTTCCCCACAATCTGGTCGCCCTGCTGGAAAAGCGTAAGATTCCCTTTGTTCTGCTCGATTATGAGATTCCAGGTAAGAATCATCATAAAGTACTGGTAGATAACTACCAGGGAGCCTATACCGCCGTTCAGAAGTTGGCCAGTAAGGGGCGAAAAAACGTCGGTTATATTGGGGGGTCTGCAGATCATCCATCCATCAAAGAACGATATCGGGCCTATCTGGCTGCTATTCACGATCTTGGTTTACATCCCAATGGGAACCCCCTGGACCTGGTGTATGCCCGTACCAAGGAGATCACCCCTGAGATCGGTATTGAAGGGATAAAAGAGCTGTTGGCAAAAGACCTGCCTCTGGATGCTATATTCTGTGCCAACGACACTCTGGCTCTGGGTGTGCTGGAAGAATTGAAACGCCAGGAAATTGCTATTCCAGGTGAGATCGCTGTGGTTGGTTTCGATGATATTTATGCAGCCCGGTTTCATTCACCACCCATGTCGTCCGTGCATGTACCGAAAATGGAATTAGGTAAGGAAGCCTTCAAATTGCTGGTAGAAGTCATTAATAATCCAAAGCAGATATCACAGACTCGCACGATCAGTGTGAATTGTGTATGTCGGGAGACCTCCTGATCAAATGGATCTATTAGCGAAGAATCCGTTCAAGATCGGGGTCAACTACTGGCCGGCATCGACTGCTATCCAAATGTGGTCGAACTGGAATTCTGAAGAAATAGCAGCTGATTTCAGACAGATGAGCGGAGCAGGTTTTGATCTGGTTCGCTTTTTTCTTTTTACCCCCGACTTTGTCAAGAATGGCCAGGTCGACCCGCTTCAATTAGAACACTATGGAATCGTGCTGGAACACCTGGCAGCGGCTGGCCTATATGGCTTACCCACCCTGTTTGTTGGTCACATGTCCGGCCAGAACTATGGTGTCGATGGTTGGGAGGATGATGCTTTCTTTAATGACCCGGAAGTACTGGAACAACAACAGGAATTTATCCGAGCGATTCTGAAAGCCTCGGCTAATTCGAAGTATATCGCTGGCTGGTCCCTGACAAATGAGATCCCCAATGAATTCCCAGGTAACAATACGGCTGAGGTAAGCGCCTGGTTCAGGACGATCAGCGCATTATTTCGTGATCTGGATCCACGACCTCTGGTAATTGGTGATGGTGTCTGGTCACCTGAAATTACCGGAGCAAGCAGTCCAAATGCTCTGGAGCCATCGGCTAATTACCTGCTCAGTGAACTGGCTCCCCTTCAAGACACCCTGGGGGTCCATTTCTATCCCCGCTATGATGACTATTGGCCCCAAGCCTACACAGCCAGCTTTCGGATACTGATGGCCAGGTCCTGGAAAGATGATGTATTCCTGGAGGAATTTGGTCATTCCATTGCAATGGGCTCAGAAGAAAATCAAGCCCTTTACTATCGGGAAGTCCTGTTTAGTGCCCTTCAAGCGGGCGCCTCGGCAGCTCTGAATTGGTGCTGGACAGATTTCGAGAAACCAGATTTGCGACCCTATCTCCATAATACCTTTGAAATGCGATTTGGTCTGCGGCGCTCTGATGGCAGCTATCGACCTGCCCTGAAAGAGATGCAGTCCATCAGTCAGTTGTCAAGCGATCTGTTTGCAGCAGGATGGGAGCCGGCTGCTCGAGACAGTTGGTTCATTATACCGGCATTCTACTATCATTCATACCCCTTTGACTGGGACCGGGACACGGATGAGAAATATAACTTATACCTACATACTTATGGCGCGCTGGCCAGTGCTGGTGCTACACCCTTGTGTATTCATGAACCTGGTGTCGCGTATCGTACACAGGATCATGATAATTGTTTTACACATACTACCTCCTTTGGGCAAGTGCCGGCCACAATGTGGCTCCCCGCTTTGAAACGGCTCAGTGCGCCATTTTGGCAAGAAATTCTGGACAATGTAAGCAAGGGAGCAACGCTTTACGCCAGCTTCGCTACCGACCACTGGATGGTCGATCTGGATGAGATCCTGGGTATCAAATCAAATTTACGCTTTGGCTTACCTGAGTTTTATCCGGATAGCATGCTGACCATCTCCAGTCCCTGCTCATGGGGTCCTCTGGGAGATAAAACACTATCCATTCCACTGGGAGAACAACGCAACACACGCGCTTTGGGGTATCTTCCCTGTCAGTCGCTAACAGCCGTAACCTTATTAGAGGATTCAGCAGGTCGGCCGCTGCTAATTCGCAAGAGTCTGGGCCAAGGCCATATCTATTATTCACTATTCCCGTTTGAAATGCTTATGACACTGAGTTGTGATGAAGCAGTACGATCATTTGTTACCACAATGTATGCCGGTATCAGGGAATCAGAAATGGAACAAGGCTCCAGTTGCCACACAACAGCCGCTGAGTTCCTGCGCTATCAGCGCAATGCTGAGATCAAAGAATTTATATTTAACCATGCCTGGGAGCAGCGAGTTTTTCAGGTAGGGGTAAAGGATAGAAACAAACCCATTAAGAATATTCGGGTTGAATTGCCCCCGAAGTCTTTTTGTGAAGTCGATACAAGTCAATCCACAACAGCTGGAGTAAAGGTTGTGATGAGCTTGGTATCGGAGAATGACAAGTAATGGCAATATTAATCAGAAGGAGAAAAAAAATGGCTATGCGAAAGATTGCTACCATGATGCTTTTGATCTGTCTGGGATTCGTGTTCGCGCAGGATAATCTGCTAATCAATCCTGGTATGGAAGATCAAACCCCTGCGTTTTGGACCCCCCTGAACGGAACATTCGGCTCTGAGGTCGATGTTACTGATTCAGACATGGCGTATGCAGGTTTCCATTCGTTCACCATCACCAAATCTGCTACAACAACAGATATGGTGGGCTGGGTGTCGGATAACAATGCCGATCTGTATTGGAACAATGCAGCAGCATCCACCTACAATCTGAGTGCTTGGGTGAAACTGGCTGGTGTGAACACTGCACCTGCCAATGACGACGCAAAGATCGGCTTGATCTTTGAGTTTCTGGATGGCTCAGGTAATGAACTGGTTACCGAATACCTCTGGGCTGACCAGAGTGCTGCTGATGCTGACTGGGCAGAACTAAGTGCTGTGACCATTCTAACCGCTGAACCAGCCGAAATTATCGTGAAACTGATCATGGGTAAAGATGCCACTGGAATGGCTTATTTCGACAATGTGGGTTGTGGGACAACACCCAATTGGACCATGGGTCTGTTCAATGGCAATGCTGAAACAGTCCATGGCTGGTTGAGCTGGTATGCCGGTGACAATGGATCCTATGGTACCGTAACCAGTAATGTTCCTCATACTGGCGATTATAGTCAGGAACTCTGGAAACCAGATACAACCAGCTCAAGTTCAGAGATCGTGTACTATTCCGTACCCGTTCCCGTTGTTGCTGGCGACTGGTACAAGGTTGGATTCTGGGTAAAGACCGTTGGTGTGAACTCGGATCCTGGATTTGAGGCCAGCTTTATCACTAAATCCCGTCTGGATGATCGCCTGGGTATCACTTTCTTCTTCCACAGTGACGCAGTCATTGATCAGGGTTGGAGCCTGAGTGGTGGAGACAAATTTGTCTATATCGATCAGACCACTACAGATACTGATTGGACTCACTACACGGTAATGGAACGCGCTCCCGATGATGCCACCGGTATCTCTGTTCGCTCACGTTACACTTCCAATCCCACCGGTCTGAGCTATTTTGATGATTTCTCGGTTGAGAGAATGATCGAAGTAGGGCCTGAGGTCATTGGGGACAACAGTATGGAAGATCAATCACCAGCCTTCTGGTCGCCTATGAACGCAACCTTCGGGAATGAAGTTGGTGTCACAGGTCCAGATGACTCGTACGCTGGTTTCCATTCGTTCATTATTACCAAAGATGCTGCAACCGCAAACATGGTTGGCTGGTCCTCGGACAATAACGCTGACCTGTACTGGAATAATGCGGCTGCCTCCACTTACAACCTGAGTGGTTGGGTGAAATTAGCTGGCGTGAACACCGCTCCAGCTAATGATGATGCGAAGATCGGACTGGCCTTCGTATTTATGGATGGTTCAGGTAATGAACTGGTCACCGAATACCTCTGGGCTGACCAGAGTGTTGCTGATGCAGACTGGGCGGAGCTCAGTGCTGTGACCATTCTGACCGCAGAACCTGCTGAAGTTGTCATAAAGATGATCATGGGTAAGGATGCCACCGGAACCGTTTATTTTGATAATCTGGGTTGCGGAACAACACCTAACTGGACCATGGGTCTGTTCAATGGCAATGCTGAGACAGTTAGTGGTTGGCTGAGTTGGTATGCTGGTGACAATGGTTCTTATGGCACAGTCACCAACACTGATGCCCATACCGGCAACTATAGCCAGGAGCTCTTCAAGCCTGACACGACAAGCTCTTCCTCCGAGATCGTTTACTATTCGATTCCTTATCCGGTTATGCCTGGTGAATGGTATAAGGTTGGATTCTGGACCAAGACCGTTGGTGTGAACTCAGATCCTGGATTTGAGCCATCATACACAACCAAAGAGCGTCTGGATGACCGAATGGGAATCACGTACTTTTTCCATAGTGATGGTGTCATTGACCAGGGTTGGAGTCTGAGTGGTGGAGACAAATTCGTCTACATCGATCAAACGACCACAGATTCTGATTGGACCTATTATGAGGTTGCTGAGCAAGCTCCCATGGATGCCACCGGTATCTCAGTCCGCTCAAGGTATACTTCCCATCCAACCGGTCTTTCCTTCTGGGATGACTTTACGGTGAAGAAATTGGTTGCTGCTCCAGTAGCGATCGATGATAATTTTGAGCTGGTTGTGACTCCTAATGAGTACCTATTGAGTCAGAATTACCCCAATCCATTTAATCCTACTACCACCATCGAATACACGCTTCCCGTGGATGGTATGGTTAACCTGGATATCTACAATGTACTGGGTCAGAAGATCAAGACCTTGTATGCTGGCCATCAAAATGCCGGTCAGCACAGTGTTATGTGGGATGCCTCCAATGCCGCAGGTGAAGCTGTTGCTACAGGTGTCTATATCTATGTCCTGAGCGGGATCGATGCCCAGGTCACTCAAAAAATGGTGCTTATCCGCTAATTAAATTGCGGTAATTGTACCTGTTTTGGCTGGGTTGTCTTCCGGCAACCCAGCCAAATTTACACAATATTACGTTCCCTGAATGAGGAGGTCATGAGCATGACGTCTATTAACCTGTACAAACAATTTCTTGGACTATTACTGATCTTTCCCCTGCTGTTATCAGCCGGTGTCACAGGCAAAATAACTGGAATAGTCGTTGATGCAGGTACCTCCGAACCCCTTATTGGTGTTAATGTAATCATAGATGGTACAGGCATAGGAGCCTCTACTGATATTGATGGATATTACAATATCATCGGAATACCACCGGGCAGCTACTCCATCAGGGCCAGTTATATCGCCTACAGCCTTACCATACTAACTGATGTAAAGGTCATGGTGGATCTAACCACCGAAGCAAACTTCAATCTTCAACCGGAAGTTCTGGAAGGCTCCGTAGTAACTGTTGTAGCACGAGCACCCACGGTCCGGAAAGATGTTACCTCCACATCCTATCGGGTGGGAGCTGAGGAAATTGAAGCGCTCCAGGTAGAAAACCTTAGCGATCTCATAAACCTCCAGGCTGGGGTCGTGGAAGGCCATTTCAGAGGGGGACGTAGCGGGGAAGTGATGTATATTGTCGATGGTATTCCCATCAACGACAGCTATTCCGGTGATGTACCTCTGGATGTGGAAAATGATATGATCCAAGCCATGGAAGTGATCAGTGGTACTTTTAACGCTGAATATGGACAGGCCATGTCCGGGATCGTGAATATCGTAACCAAAGAGGGCCAGGATTATTTGAAGGGTCGGGTGTCATCTTATTTTGGTGATTTTCTATCAAATCATAATGATGTATTCAACCACATTAACGAAGTGAATCCGATGGCCATCAATAGTATTCAATTCAGTCTCAGCGGTCCACTTCCCATGTTATTCAATATACCGGCAAACTTTTCAATGCTATTTCGGCGTTATTCCAGCCAGGGATATCTATTCGGGGAACAACTGTTTTTACCTTCGGATTCATCAAATTTCAATGATCCGGACAATCCGTATGTTGAGCAAACGGGGAGCGGAGAGGTCGTCGCTCTGGCACCCCTGCTGCGTGAGACTGTTCAGGGAAAGCTAACCTACAAGCTTTATGCAAAAGGCAAATTAAATATTTCTGGCTATTATCAGTCTAAAGCCTATCGGGATTATGATCGTTCTTTTAAGTATAACCCAGAAGGCAACTATCAACGGGTCAGCAGCAGCTATCGCGCTTCTCTTCAGTTTACCCATCTTTTTAGTGCAGCATCCATGATCACTATTAATGGGTCAAGCGGACTTACGGAATATGGTCAGTATGTCTATGAAGACTGGGAGGATCCCAGATATGCACCGCTCTGGTACAGCAGTGGAACTGGCTCAAATGGCTTTTCCACCGGTGGGATGCGGATGTGGCAGCACCGCAGGAGCAACCAGGACAATATTGGCAAAATAGATTTCACCAGTCAGGTCACTAAGAATCAGAAGATTGGGGCGGGAGTGAGCTTGAAACAAAGCAATCTCTGGTTGCATGAGTTCTGGTTTTACTTCGATGAGAATAATAAGGTTATCCAACCCCCGGATTCGTCCTGGTACAACAATAGTTATCGCCATAAACCCATTGAATTTTCAGCTTTTATCCAGGATAAACTTGAATTGGGTGAAATGATCATAAATGCCGGTTTGCGTTATGATTTTTTTGATCCGGATGCTTTTATCCCGATCAATTTTGACGATCCTCGTCATTCAGTACTGCGGCAGGCCGCCACATCAGCTCAGCTAAGTCCCCGGCTTGGGATAGCCTATCCCATCACCGACCTGGGTGTGATCCATTTCAGCTATGGACATTTCTTCCAGATTCCGGCCTATGAACATCTCTATATCAATCCTGATTTCGAAGTATCCCTGATCCAGATCGAAGGTGATCAACCTCCCAGAGGGCGTTTCAATGCCATGGGAAACGCCGAGCTGCAGCCCCAGAAGACAGTCAGTTATGAGATCGGTTTAAAGCAGGGCTTGACCCAAAATCTAACTATCGATGTCACTGCCTTTAACAAGGACATTCGTGATCTTATCGGTATGGAAGTCCATGACGATATTTTCGGGGGTCGTTATTTCCGTTTCATTAACCGTGACTATGCAAATGTCAGAGGGATTACGGTAGCTTTTGAACAGCGTCAGACTCCCGGTGGATTCGGTTTTGGGATCGATTATACCTATCAGTCCGCCACGGGAAATTCATCAGATCCAAACGAAGAATGGATTCGTCAACAGGTTAATCCACCGATCGAATCTGAAAAAAAACGGGTAATTCTGGACTGGGATCAAACCCACTCCCTGAACCTCAGTGCCACCACGACCCAAGCCGGTTACCGGATCAGCCTCATCGGAAAAATGGGCAGTGGCTTGCCTTATACCAGATCATCCGCCCGCTATTCCAACCGGATCTACAATGGGGAACGAGAGCCTATGACCCTGACCCTTGATTTCAATATTGCCAAAGAAGTCGAAATTGCAGGTCTGAATCTTTCACCTTATATAAAGATCACCAATCTCCTGGATCGCAAGAATACCAAAGATGTCTACGACTCAAGCGGCTCCGCCGAGTTTGACTTTGATATGAATTTTCAGACTTATCGGGGTATCAAGACCCAGGAAGAATTTTATATGCGGCCAGATTTTTATTACGAACCGCGCAAGATTCTTGTGGGATTTGCTGTGGGATTTGGAGGTCCATCATGAGTACTCGAATCAGTCAATTTGTGATGTGCGTTCTGCTGGCAGGATTCATTCAACCCTATCTGGGAGAACTTTTGGCTCAGACTCCTCAGGAGTTTAGAGGGGATAAACTTTACCGCCGCATAGGAACTATGGATGGTAATTTGGTCCTTACCAAATATAAGAATTATGGTGAAGTCACGGATTACCCCAATGAGCCATCCTGCAACTGGCCCAGTTTTGGTCGTCACTACTGCGATGGTGTGGCCATGATCGTGTCTGCTGAAGTTTTAAATGGGTATGGAGAGCTAATCCACCCCATGGAGACTCAATATCGGGAATTTGTTGACAAATCCCCTGAGGATATCCCCTGGGGCTTTGAGCCACGACCACTTTGGTTCAATATGGATCCCCAGGAAAATAAAATTCCGGCTATCAGCAATGAACCCATCAGTTGGCCTGACGGCTGGCCGGACAAAAGCAGTAGCTGGAATGGTTACTGGAATGGGTATTTCGGGAAGGGCATATTTAACGCTGATCTAGAGACGGTCTTTGTATTTGGTGATGATCCGGACAAAGAGTTTAATCGGGAGATCCCAGGGTATAATTACTGGTGTGATGAACTGGATTCAACCCGGGGGGGGCTCGGATTATGGGTGAAGGCTCGCGGTTTCCAGTGGAGCCATGTTCTGGCTGAGGATTGTATCTTCTGGCTCTACAGCATTACCAACGAATCGACCCATGATTACCAGAAAACCTTTTATGCCCAATATCTGGATTGGGGTGTGGGAGGTGTGGAAGATGGAGCCGATGATATTGGTGAGTACGACGCTGAACTGGATATCGCCTTTGCCTATGACACGGATGGCTATGGCACTCCGGGTAACTGGTCTCCCGTGGGCTATGCCGGGTATGCCTTTTTGGAAAGTCCGGGCATCGGAAACGATGGCATTGACAATGATCTGGACGGGATCATCGATGAAAAACGGGACAGCAATGGTCCTGGTACCTGGATCGATACCCCACCTTATGGTTTTGATGGTGCAGCCTGGGACGCCTTTGTTGAAGTGTTTCTACGGGAGCCCACCGCCCACTGGTCCACTGATGAGGACTGTGATTGGGATGGATATACTGATATGAACAGTAACGGTGTCTGGGACTTTGATGAACCCTTGAATGATGATCTGGGAGCAGATGGTGTGGGACCTTACGCTATCCACTATACCGGTCCAGACGAGGGAGAGGGTGATGGTTTGCCCACCGATGGAGAACCGGACTATAACGAAACTGACCCAGATGAATCGGATCAGATTGGCCTGACCGGCTTCGAGATCTTCCCGGTTCATGAATATGAATTGACTGACGATGAAAGAAATTGGGATGTGTTCTCGGCATCGCTGGTTCCCGTAAATGAGTTGTTGCAGCCTAATAACCTGGGGATGTTCTTCTCTTCTGGAACCTTTCCCCTCGGCGTAGGGCAAACAGAACGGTACTCCATGGCACTGCTCTTCGGCGAGGATCGGGATGACCTACTCAAGAACAAACGCACGGTCCAGCAGATCTATAATGCTGATTATCGATTCTCAAAACCACCCTTGAAACCCACCGTTTCTGTTTATGCAGGTGATGGAGAAGTGACTCTGGTATGGGACGATATAGCTGAACAATCCTTTGATCCATTTTTACAGGATTATGATTTTGAGGGCTATCTCATCTATAAATCGACGGAAGCTCAATTTTTAGAGGACAAGATCATTACCGACTCATACGGCAATCTGACCTTCCGCAAACCGGTAGCTCAATTTGATCTGGATGATGAGTGGGCAGGACCCCATCCCATCGATATCTATGGTGTGAAATTCAATATGGGTGACAATACTGGTTTGAAACATACCTGGACCGATACGGATGTTGACAATGGTCAAACCTATTATTATGCTGTTGTATCCTATGATTATGGACTAGTCGACTATGGTAGTGGAGCTCCAGAAGGTCTGGCCCCCAGCCTGTGTGCTTCGATCATCAAAACCGATGCATTTGGTAGGGTTACTTTTTTGGATGTGAATTGTGGTATAGCCATTCCACGGCCTTACTCTGCTGGTTATACCCCCCCCCAATTAGCTGATGAGATTATGCAGGAAGGTCCGGCAACTGGTAGTATCAATGTAACTATTGTTGAAAAAAACAATGTGCCCAGCGGCTTATTGACCTATGAACTTGAATTCCATGAGACCACGAATTTTCATACGGCTCCAATTCCCCAATACACCATGCGGGATGTGGTTCAGGACACGCTGGTACTGGACACCATGGATGTTGTTATCATGGGGCAGGAAAGTCCCATTTTTAACGGAAGTATTATTACTTTCCATAATGATACCAATATCGTGTATGATGTTGAGAATAGTGGCTGGCGGGTAGGTGGATCAGATTATATACCCCGCATTCGCCTAAACCCGGACTGGGAGGACATATCCGGTCGGCGCCTCAATTTGAATATGCCTGCTGATTTTGAGATTGAGTTCCTGGATTCCAATTCAACTCAGACTGAAAATGCATTCGGGCTTAGTTCCCGGATGGTGAACATACGGATCAACAATATCACCGATTCCACAGAGGTGCCCTTTGCACTTTATGACCACAATCGTAGCGAGGATTATAATCATGGTGATGACCTGGTGATTATCGTCCCCGATGATGATTTTATCTTCCGGAAATACACCTCCTGGGTGATCCGCTTTGATTCAAAATTCACTGTGGACACGGTTTGGGTTGACGGTGTACCGACATTGGATACAACGGCCTCCACCACCGATCCACCTTCAGCTGGAGATATCTATCTTCTCAAAACTAAAAAACCCTTCCGGGATGGGGAAAAGTACCGCTTTTCCATCAATGGCGCTGATTCAAGTAATGCCCGAGCAAAAGATGAATTAAGTGACATCTATGTCGTGCCGGATCCCTATGTGGTCACTGCATCCTGGGAACCACAGAATTATTTCAAATTCGGACGAGGCGAGCGTAAACTACATTTTTTTAATCTACCAAGAATATGCACCATCAGGATCTATACTTTGAATGGGCATCTGGTAGATACCATCGAGCATCAGTCAGCTGCTGATGATGGGATGGAAGCCTGGGATCTGCTCTCCAGTGAAGGAAGTGAGATCTCATTTGGCATCTATTTCTACCATGTGGATGCGCCTGATGTTGGGACCCACATCGGCCGATTTAGCGTTATTAAGTAGGGGTTATAGGTTCAGTAAAATGCGCTTAATTCCAATCATAGTTCTTCTGTTGTCCATTCTGGCCGGATGTGAACGGCAATCTCATACAGGGTTAGCCCTTGTGAATGACCGTTCCATCAGCCAGGATGATTTTATTTTTGCCTATGAAACCAGTCCCCGTTCAGTCCTGGCTGGCCCCAGACAGAACGCTTATAAGCGCGTGCTGGATGGGCTGATCCAACGCATTCTACTGGCCCAGGAGGCCGCACGACGGGGTCTTCAGGGTGAGACTGTTACGGCCAGAGAGCTGGAAGGGCTGGAGGATGCGGCCATTCGACGCGAGCTGTTTAGACGATCAATTCGTGATCAGGTAGCCGTAGCGGATCCAGACTGCCGCAAGGCTTTTGAGCGGGACCAAAAAACGCTCTGGATCCAACATGCCGTGCTGGAATCCCTCTCAGATGTCACCCCCGGTGGTTGGGATCCAAGCTGGGAACACGTAGGCCTTAATCTAGCTACAAAGACAGTGGAAAGGGCTGGTTTTGGAACATTGGATCTCATCAGTTGGAATGATGTTGATCTTAAGCTGGAGGACCTGCTGTACGGACTTGATCTGGGGGAGGTGAGTGCACCCATCCGCAAAAATGGGGCGCTTCATGTGTTCAGACTGCTGAATGTTGAAACCAATATCATGACCACAGAAAACCAGTATCAGGAGCAGCGTGAACATTACAGCAATGCTTTGCATAAAAGGCTGGAACATGGATTAGCTTTTAAATTTGTTCAGGACATTATGAAACCTGAGGATCTCATCATCCGACGACAGACCTTGGAGCAGCTTACCCAGGTGGTCTGGCAGCATCATCCGGATAAGGATAGTCTTAGCGGTGGATCTGTCAGCGAACTGAGTTCGCCCGTGTTAGAGCTTGATGAGCTAAATGGCTTGGAATTGGCCAGCTATCGATCAGGTACACTGTCGGTTGAGGATTTTAGATTCTACTATAAAATGAATCCCTATAAATTAAGGCGCACATCTCAGAATGAGTTGCAAAGGGACCTGATCAATGCCATCGGAATCTACGTTCGGGATATTGTTTTCACCAGTAGGGGCAGAGTGGCTGGGTATGCAGATGCCCCTGAGGTCAAACAAGATTTGCAGTACTGGCGGGAACGTCTGCTAGCTTCTAAACTTAAGGCTTCCGTAGCTGCGGGTCTCCCGAACTCGGAAACAGATACCCTGGGGACAGTCAGCAAGCAGGCCGAGCAAGCACTCGCTGACCTGCTACTTAATTTGAAACAAGCTGCCGCCATCCACATCGATGAGGAAATGCTGATGACCATTAAGACCAGCGATGAAGGACTGACGCGCAAAATAGACTTTTTTGCTGGATATTTAAATTGAGAGTTGGAGCGACAATATGAACAAGAATATGCGGATGACCATTGTGGTAGTTACCCTCCTGACCACGGGATTTCTGGGGGATCTTGTGTATGGAGGTGATCGCCTGACCAATACTGGTACAACTTCGGCCGCCTTTTTGGAAGTGGGTATTGGAGCCCGGAGTATGGGTATGGGCGGGGCATATGTAGCCGTGGCTAAAGATGCCAGTGCCCTGTACTGGAATCCGGCTGGGATCAGTAGAATTCAACAGGCCAGTGGTGTTTTTGAACAGGTCGATTGGATCACTGATATCAGTTTCAATTTTTTAGCGGCTACTGTACCCCTGGGAAATAATGCTGGATCGGTGGGTATTTTCGTGAATGCCATGAACGTACCCAACCAATTGGTGCGCACCGTTCAATACCCGGATGGGAGTGGTGAGGAGTACTCTGCCTCCAGTATCGTTCTGGGACTATCCTATGCTCGCAACCTCACTGACCGTTTCTCCATCGGCGGAAATGCCAAATATATCAGTGAACGGATCTGGCATGAACAGGCCAGCAGTCTGGCCTTTGACGTTGGAACTTTGTATGATACGGGACTAGAGGGTTTACGGATCGGAGCTTGTATTTCTAATTTTGGGTCGGGTTTAGAGCTCCAGGGCAGTGATCTGCTCATTTTTTATGATGCGGATCAGCTTCATTTAGGAAACAATGATAAGATCATCGGTGAGTTGATGACCGATGAATGGCCCTTGCCCCTGAACATGCAATTTGGATTGGCCTATACCATGCATCCGGGTGCTGGTCTTCAACTGACTCTGGCTGCCGATGCTCTCCATCCCATTAATGCTTCTGAAAGTGTCAATCTGGGAGCTGAGTTCGCCATTAACCGGATGCTGTTTATCAGAGCCGGCTATAAATCCTTATTCCAAACGGATTCTGAAACCGGACTGACCATGGGCGCCGGCTTGAACTACCGATTATTCGGCGCGTCTAATATCAAGATTGACTATGCTTATGCAGACATGGGTCGCTTGGGTGGCATCTCCCGGTATACCCTTGGACTTACTTTCTAGAGTGGTAAAATCGATGACCAGATCCGATTTATTTTACCCCATTATCCTTGCGGTGATCATCACTGGTCTTAGCGTTTCCTGTTCCAGGGATGAGGGGGCTTCTCAGGGTGCCAGATCTGGGATAACGACCATTACCTATTGGTGTTCATCCAATCCCAACGAGATTGCCCTGGCCAAGGAGCTGGTTGCGGACTGGAACAAGGGTGATCACGCAGTTCAGGTGAAATTACAACCGATTCCAGCTAGTCAATCCTCTGAGGAGGTTCTGTTAGCGGCCATAGCCGGTGGTACTACACCGGATATCTGCTCCAACATGTGGCCCGGAGCCATGGACGAATTTATCAATGCCGGCGGTCTGGTCCGCCTGGATCAGTTCCCGGACTTCATGGAATACAATCTTCAGCGAGTTCCTGAGTCTTTAATGGGGACCTTTGCCGCCAGTGACGGTCACTATTACCAGTTACCCTGGAAAACCAATCCCGTGATGATCATGTACAATAAAAAGATGTTCCGGGAGGCCGGAATAGCTGTGTTACCTAAAACCTACTCCGAATTATTAGCAGCAGGATCAAAGTTGACCCTGGATCGGGATGGGGATGGACAGATCGATCAATGGCTGGGATTTCGCAATATCAAACCGATCTGGTGGCAGCGTTTCTTCGACTACTATGCTTTTTATATCGCAGCATCCGGGGGGCAGACCTTGTTCGATGGTGATGACCTTATTTTCGAGAATGATGCTTCGGTTGAGGTGTTTGATTTATTCCGTCAGATCTACAAAAGAGGCTATTTTCCCATCACTGAGTTTTCTGGTGATCAGTTTGTGGGTGAAAAATTGGCTATCTCCATCACCGGCCCCTATTCCATAAGCAGCGTGGATCGTTTCAAGCCGGCAGGCTTCGAGTATGATTTCTTCCCCATACCGGTTCCCGATGATTACCAGGGAGACCTTTATACCTATGGCGACCATAAGAACATTGCCATCTTCAGCACCACCGAATACCCCCAGGAGACCTGGGAATTTGCCAAATACCTTATCTCCAGACAGGCGGATCTGCGGCTCTTAGAGACTTCCAATCAGATTCCCATCCGGAAGGATTTGTTGTTGGATTCCCTTTACGCGCAGTATTTCACTGAGCATCCCATGATGATCAAATTCGCCGAACAGGCCATTTTTACCCGGGGGGTGGATGGTGCAGCTGAATTAAAGGAGATCTTTGATGCAATCTCACAGGAATGGGAGGCCTGCGCCCTGTTTGACGCCCGGACACCCACTGAGTCCATTCACCGTGCAGCCGAGCGGGCGAAAGTGATCATCGCATGGAATCGAGCAGAATGAAAAGCATAATGGCCAGCATGAGGGGGGAGGGCTTCACCGGTGCTGTCATGTCCCTACCCTATATTATTTTTTTCAGTGTCTTTATCGCTTTTCCCATCGGCTTCTCATTTGTACTGATGTTCCATAAATGGAACATCATCACCCCCATGGAATGGGTGGGAATGCGAAATTTTGGACGCTTATTCCACGATGCCCAATTCTTCAAAGCGATCCTGAATACCCTGACCTTTCTGGTGATTCACATTCCACTACAGATCATAATAGCCCTTCTGCTGGCAGTGGGTCTGAACCAGAAAATCCGCCTGCGGGGCTTGTTTAGATCGTTGTACTTCATGCCGGTGATCGTGTCAGGGGTGGTGATCACCATCATGTGGCGCCAACTTTTTGGCTTTGAAACTGGTTTACTCAACATGCTGCTACTAAAACTTGGCCTGGCTAAAATACCCTGGATCAATCACCCATCTTACGCCATGCCTTCCATTGCCATCATGGCTACCTGGAAGAACGTCGGTCTTTATGTGGTTCTTTTTCTGGTAGGTTTGCAAAATATTCCCCGTTTCCTGTATGAGGCGGCCGATATAGATGGAGCGGGACCCATTCAGAAATTCTGGTATATCACGCTGCCTGCTTTGAATAATACCATGGTCCTGGTAATCATTCTGTCAACTATTGGTGGATTTTCACTCTTTATCGAGCCCTTTGTCATGACGGGTGGTGGACCCATGAATAGCACCTTATCAGCCATGCTTTACATCTATAACCAGGCCTTCTATTTCGGTCATATGGGCTATTCAGCAACCCTGGGGATCTTTTTTGCCGGTATTGTGCTCTTGGTCATTCTCGTTCAGAAAAAAATTGTGGAGCAGGATTAGATGCCGGACATGAAAAAATTACCCCTGTACCTGGCCCTTACCGTGGGTGGGATGATCTTCGCTTACCCCTTTATCTGGATGCTTTTTGCCACTTTCAAGCCGGAGATGGAGATCACTGGAATTGGTCTGTGGTCTGCCAATATGAGTATGGATAATTATCGAACCGTCATGACCAAGATTCCAGTCGGTCGCGCGCTTGTTAACAGTTTGTTCGTTTCGCTTTGCGTGACAGCCAGTGTTCTGTTTTGGGGCTCCATCATCGGTTATGCGCTGGCTAGATTAAAGTTTCTGGGGCGTGAACTGATCCTGGCTGTGATCCTGTTCACCATGGTGATTCCCTTTCAGATCACCTTGATCCCCATGTACATCCTCATGGTTAAATTTGGCTGGGTGGACACCTATTTAAGTCTCATTGTGCCCGGGATGATAAACTCTTTCGGCATCCTGCTGTTCCGCCAGTTTTTCCGGGATATTCCCCAGGATCTTATTGATGCAGCACGGCTTGACGGCTGTAACGAATTTCAGATCCTATTCAGGATCATATGGCCTTTGTCAAAACCAGTGCTCATCACTGTCGGTATTCTGGCTTTCATGGGCTCCTGGAATGACGTCCTCTGGCCTCTGTTGGTAATTCGTCTGGAAAACCTCATGACCATGCCACAACTGGTCACGCTGTTCGCCATCGGCGGGCAGGCTGAAGGTCGAATGGGTGTTCAACTTGCGGCTGCCATGCTGCTGGCAGCACCGATCATTATTTTATATTCATTTTTCCAAAAATATTTTATTGAGAGCATGGCTTCATCCGGTTTGAAGAATTAATAGTGACGCCCCCGCAGAAAGTCCCGCTCGCAGAGGCCGCAGAGGCGCAAAGTGGCGTTATATAATGCTTTACGTGTACTTGTCGTAAGTAGTTGTATTTAAATGTAATAGGGCATATTATGTGATTTTCTAAAAACTTTTTTGCGAGCTCATCAATAGTGAATAGTGACAAATTCACAATAACCGTATTATTAAGGAATCATAAATAGAATGGAATTAACCAGATATTCACGTGACCCGGTCCTTGGGCCAGTCCCAGAACATGCCTGGGAACGAGCTGCGGTTTTTAATGCGGCGGCTGTGTTTGAGGATAGGAAGTATCACATGATCTATCGTGCTACTGATATTGGTGGACATGAGAGCTTTGGGGACTATAAAAATGCGCTGGGATATGCCTGGAGTGAAAATTTCGTTGATTGGCAACGCCTACCCGAACCAATTCTGACCAACGATGTCCCCCAGGAACTGCGGGGTCCGGAAGATCCACGTATTGTGAAGTTGGAGGGTCGTTTTTACATGACCTATACCGGGTTTGGCGGTCGCTTTCCCGGGGATCACCGGATATGTCTGGCCATCAGTGATGACCTCAAACATTGGGAACGACAGGGGGTTCTACTGGACGAGGAAAATAAGAACGCAGCCTTTTTCCCCCAGAAGTTTGGGGATGATTATCTACTGCTTCACCGTCGCGGAGCAGATATTTGGATCGCGAATACCCCGGACTTTAAAAATTATTCGGATCACACATCCATTATGGCACCCATTGCAGGTGGCTGGGAGTCCAGAAAGATCGGAATTGCCGGACCACCTGTTTTACATGACCAGGGTTGGTTGTTGATCTACCATGCAGTGGATGAGAAATTTCAATATCGCCTGGGAGCAGCCTTACTCGATCGTGACAACCCTCGACGGGTACTGGCACGCTATAGCCAGCCGCTTATTTCATCCGAAGAAGAGTGGGAACGGCAGGGTCCTGTCCCGAATGTGATTTTTAGCTGTGCCACCATTGAACGGGATGATCGTTATGATATCATTTATGCTGGAGCTGACAGTATGATCGGTTCGGCATTTATCCTGAAAAGTGATGTGGTCTTCGATAAGGAGCATTGGTTAGTATGAATTTAATTCACCGATCTCTAATCATGGTCACGCTGGTAGGTTTGTTTGGGGCTTGCACTACCGCAGATCCTGGTCTTATCCCGGCCAATATTGAGCATGCCCTTGGATTGGTTGACAGTACTGAGATCGAAGGAGAAATGTTAAAGTGGATCGCCATTTATGCTGATGCCCCTAGTTATGATCCGATTATAGCGAAAGGGGAGGGTGTTACTTGCGTGGATGACGTCGGGCGTTTCCTGGAAGTTTTGGAGTACGAGATCGTCCAGCAAAAACGAGCTGATTTAATTCCCCTGGCAGCAGGAATGGTGCGCTATCTCCTGTACCTTAGCCGTGAGGACGGACTCTGGTATAATTTTATTTATGCCGATGGCTCTATTAATAAAGAGTATAAGACCAGTGTGGCGTCTTTTGAGTGGTGGGCTGTCAGAGGTTTACGGGGATTGGGTGCCGGTTACCGTATTTTTACTGCACAACCAGGGTTTGCAGTCCTGACCGATCAGATCAGTAGCAGATTTTCAAGCTCCCAGCCGCACCTGGATTCCCTTTTTTCAAGCTATCCCCAGTTGACCCTGATGGATGACGGCAGTGAACGACCATCCTGGAATCTGAGCAATGCTCCTGATCAATCTGCTGAGTTACTAATCGCCCTGGCAGGGGTCCATGGTCTGGGAAAATTCGATTATAAACTGGAAATTCAATATCTGGCAGAAGCCTTGATGGGCTGGCAGTATACGGGTGAGGCATCCGACTATCGGGGTCTGTATTACTGTTGGCAGAATACCTGGCATGGCTGGGGCAATACGCAGGCTCTGGCACTCCTGCAAGCTTATGAGATCCTTGGTGAAGAGAACTATCTGACTAGTGTCAAGCTCTGGGCTGATCACTTTGTACCCGCTTTTATTCAAAGTAGCTTCCCGGCTGGTATCGAACATGATGCTCAAGGTAACTGGAAAATCCGTAATTACTCCCAAATTGCCTATGGCCTGGGGTCAACCTATAGAGGTATGCAGGCCTTGGCTGTGCTGACTGGTTCGCCGGAATATCAGCAGCGTGCCGAACAGGTATTTGCCTGGTTCAAGGGTCAGAATGTAGCCAAAACACAGATGTATGATCCGGCAACTGGCCGTTGCTTCGATGGGATCAATGGTGTGGATCAGGTAAACCATAATTCCGGTGCCGAATCCACCATTGAATGCCTCCTGGCCATTCAGGCGCGGGGTGGTTGGTAAGACCTGAAATGGAATATCCTTTTGATAAAATCCTGCTCAATCCCCATGATATTGATCCAAAGGAGTTACCGGTCGGGCAAGGCACTGGTCTGGAAACCTATGTGTTTGGAACTTTAAATCCTGGTTTGTGCCGTCTGCCCAATGGCAATCTACTCATGATGGTAAGGATCGCAGAAGCGTTAAGCGAGCCCAGGACAGGCAACGAAACACAGGTCCTGCGTTACAATACCCTGACGGGATCATTTGACGTTAACCATTACCAGACGCGTGACCTCGATTTCGCCGATCCGCGGAAATATCGATTCAAGAATGAAGGTGAGATCTATGCTCTGACCTCTCTATCCTGGTTATTACCGGTTGAATTGGATTCAGAAGGGACGCAAGTCATTGAGATACATTATGCTAAAATGATCCTGCCTGACCAAGCTTATCAGGAATATGGAATCGAGGATCCGCGGATCACCCTGATCCAGGACACCTACTATATGACCACCTGTGCTGTTGCATCTGACCGGCACTCCACGGTCCTGTATTCTTCCAAGGATGGTCTGAATTATGCTTGCCAGGGCTTGATCATGGATCATCAGAACAAGGATATGGTCATTTTTCCAGAACAGATCGATGGTCTATACCATGCCCTCACCAGGCCACTGGGTGAATTGTATTTCAAGAGTATTGAAGCAGATAGTATACCTGGCCCCAGCATCAATATTGCCAGTTCACCTGATCTTCTGCATTGGCGCCCGCTGGAAAAAGTGCTGGTGAAGTCGCGGAAAAATACGGTGCTATCGGGGAAAGTAGGTGGGGGGACACCCCCGCTGCGCACACCTGCTGGCTGGTTGGTACTTTACCATGGTGTTTCCGGGAATGGTATTGCCGGAAATTATCGAACGGTATGGATGCTCCTGGATCTTTTGAATCCACAGCAGGTGATATATGAGGAGCTCACTACCCCCATCCTGGAAGCAAACCCGGGCTTGACTCGTGATTGTCAGGATCTGATCTATTTGCAAAATATTGTATTCACCACCGGTATCGTAAATGCAGATAACCATTACATCGTCGCTTCAGGGGAACTGGATCTCTGCTGTCGAATTACTCATATACCGCATTCGGTATTCGCAGTCCGCTGATTCCAGCTTAAGTTGAATCGAGATCATATTTTGGGATTATTTTGAAGTCAACCACTCATACCATATTATTATTTAACTGCCTGTTAGTTTTACTGCCAGCACAGCAGATCACCATCGAACGGGTTGAGCTTATGCCCAGTTTCCCCCAGCCCTATGAGATGCGTGACTGGAAACAGGTAGCCAGGGGCTATGATTCTCTGGTGTTTGACCTGAGTGCCAGTGGTGAATATCTACCTCTGTAATGGCTGCATACCAATACCGTAAATTATCCGGAAAATGATGGATTTGGTCTGCATACCGTGGTGGGTACACCCTATCCCAATAATGCTGAGGGGATCAATGCTATTCCGGCTCTGGTGGGTGCTTCCCTGGTGGGAATCGACAAATCCAATCAAAATGGATTCAATTATGTTTTGGGAAGTCAGGAATGGTTTAATAACCGTCCCAGCGAAAATGTGTATTTGAACGGCTTTGTAACCTCCAGTGGGAATGACTGGTGGTACGATACCATGCCCAATGTCTTTTTCTATCAACTCAGGGATCTGTATGGTGATTACGGTGTGGCAGATCAACAATTCGAGAGTGTGTCTCAGCGCTGGCTAACAGCGGTAGGCTTCATGGGCGGCAGTGCGGTTCCCTGGACTTACGGGAATTTTAATCACCGGGCCTGGTCATTGTCCACCATGACCCCGAATGATAACGGTGTGGCAGAACCTGAGGCGGCTGGTGCCATTGGTTGGCTGTTATATTTGGCCTATATCCAATTGGATGATGATAGTCTCAGAATGGGGGCAGAATGGGCGTTGGAGTTCCTGAACACGCGTACCAGTAATCCATCCTACGAGATCCAGATGCCTTATGGGGCAGTTATTGCCGCCAGGATGAATGCCGAGTTGGGGACCAATTATGATGTGGAGAAGTTGCTGAACTGGTGTTTTGACATCACTCCCCTCCGGAACTGGGGCGCCACCCTGGGCACCTGGGGCGGTTATGATTGTGATGGTCTCATCGGGGAAGCTCTTTACGATGGTTATGCATTTGCCATGAACGGTTTTCAACATGTCTCTGCCCTGGCTCCGTTGGTTCGCTATGATGATCGGTTTGCCAGATCGCTGGGCAAATGGATCCTGAATGCGGCCAATGCCAGTCGACTGTTTTATCCTAATTATCTACCACCCGAAAACCAGGACAGCGAGACCTGGTCCTATGAATATGATCCGAATTCATACATCGCTCATGAATCCATGCGGGAAAACTGGATGGGCACAAGTCCCTATGCTACCGGTGACGCTATGAGCGGCGGTTGGGGTGCCACTAATCTGGCTCTTTACGGTTCTTCGCATGTGGGTTACCTCGCTGCCGTGGTGGACAGCACGAATATTCCGGGCATATTGCAATTGGATGTGTTGGCCACTGACTGGTATCATGCGCCTGCTTATCCGACCTTCCTCTATTACAATTCTTATGATATTCCCATGCAGGTAGACTTACCGCTAGATCCAGGAACGTATGATATTTATGAACTGACTTCCAACCAGATCGTTCTAAGTGGGGTGAGTGACACGGCACATCTAAATATTATGGAGGACAGTGCCTGGCTGGTCGCCATTGTGCCGGCCGGTGGGACTCAAGTCTACCAATATGAAAAGTTGCTTATCGATGGGATCGTGGTTGATTATAATTCCGGTATTACTGCAAATCATCCACCCCGGATCAAGGGCTATGGTACACCAACACCGCTGGTTGAAGTCTCCGCCACCGTCAACTTCTTCTGTGAAGCGGAAGACCGGGAAGATGGACAGACCCTTAGCTATAACTGGTTTATGGATGGGACTCAACTTGCAGCCACCGGAGCCAGTATTCAATTCACTACCCCTGCTGATGTAGGAATTTACACCATCAGTTGCAGTGTTCTGGATGAAGGTGGTTTGGTGACAGAGGCCAGTGTACCATTGAATGTTGTGGCGCACATCAACCATCCACCCATCATCGAATCCCTTACGGCAGAGCCAGTTTTTATTTCACCGAATGAAACCACCGTCATTAGCTGTTTGGCCAGCGACGAAGATGGAGATGAACTAAGCTACGAATGGGACGCTCCAGATGGAGGTACTCTGAGTGGTGCAGGCTCAAGTGTAACCTGGTTGGCTCCGGCTGAGGCCGGTGAATATAGTGTGAGCTGCATCGTTTCAGATCCGGACCTGGCATCAGATACTGCGGCGTTCAATGTGATTGTCACCGATTCGGCAGGTGGCGAAGTTGGTTATCCGGTTTTATACCTGCCTTTCAGCAGCAATGTAAATGATTATAGTGGTTATGATAACCATGGATCACTTTCAGGAGCCGTCTATGTGGCGGATCGGGCGGGGAATCCAAATGCCGCCCTTCATTTCGATGGTAGTAATGACCGGGTGCAGATAACAAATTCGACCAGCTTGAATTTCACTCAAGCAATCAGCGTGAGTATTTGGTTTGAAGTAGAAGAATTCTTTGGTCGGGAAGCTTACCCCATTAGCCATGGGAACTGGGAGAACCGCTGGAAAATATCCATTACTGATGGCCGTATCCGTTGGACCCTGAAAACCAGCAGCGGCATCCGTGATCTGGATTCAGCCACAGAATTAGAACTGAATACTTATTATCACGTGGTGACCCTGTACGATGGAACCAATTTTGAGATATATGTGAACGGCGTACTTGATCAGCATAGCACCTTCTCAGGTGACATCCTGCAGACCAGTCTGGATCTCACTGTTGGACAGGTCCTGCCGGGAAATACCCAGTATAATTTCAAGGGTGTACTTGATGATATCCGCATATATGATTATGCGCTAACGGCCGGGGAAATTTCAATGCTGTATCAGGAACCAGTTTATGTTGCCGATAAAACCGGATCTCAACCACCTGAATCATTCTATTTGGCACCCTGCTTTCCCAATCCGTTTAATCCGCAAACCACCATCAGCTTTGGTCTGTCACATTCTGCAGAGATCAGCATTACAATTCACGACCTGCTGGGAAGAACGGTGGCAACACTCCTCGCCGATCAACACAGCGCCGGTCATTACACCATCCAGTGGAATGGGACCAATGCAGCCGGGGATATGGTGAGCACAGGGGTCTATTTTTGTCGGTTTCAGTCAGGGGATGATAGTCAAACGATCAAAATGGTTTACTTGAGATAAGGAAAAATTATGGCTAAAGTAACGCTTAGAGGTATTAGTAAATCATTCGGTGATACTGAGATATTGCATCACATCGATCTGGACATCCATGATGGCGAATTCCTGGTATTGGTCGGACCATCCGGATGCGGGAAATCCACCCTCCTCAGGATTATTGCCGGTCTTGAAGAAACCACACGTGGAGACATCTTCATTGGCGATGAAAGAGTGACTGATGTGGAACCAAAAAATCGTGATATTGCCATGGTTTTCCAGAACTATGCTCTTTACCCCCATATGAGCGTCTATGACAATATGGGATTTGGTCTAAAACTAAAAAAAACGCCTGTGGCTGAGATCAAGGATCGGGTAACCAAAGCAGCTGAGATCCTGGACATCACCGATTACTTAAAGCGTAGGCCTAAAGAACTTTCCGGTGGTCAACGGCAGCGGGTAGCAGTAGGTCGGGCAATTGTGCGCAACCCGGCGGTCTTCCTCTTTGATGAACCGCTGTCTAATCTCGACGCAAAATTACGGGTTCAAATGCGTACGGAGATCAAGAAACTCCACGCCAAACTCAAGACCACCATGATCTATGTCACTCATGATCAGGTTGAAGCCATGACCATGGGCGACCGGATCGTTGTTATGAAGGATGGAGATCTGATGCAATCGGAGGCTCCGCTGAAACTTTATAATGAACCGGCAAATAAGTTTGTCGCTGGCTTTATCGGTTCACCCTCGATGAATTTCCTGAATGTAATGGTGGATTTGAAGGGCGGCGTCCAATTTTCAAATGACCATCTGGCTCTGAAATATCCTGCTGCTAAGCACCAGGGGCTACAGGCCTATTCAGGACAAAATATCATTCTGGGGATTCGCCCGGAACATCTTGAATTGAGCTCACCTGGAGCGGGAATAGAGGCTCAGTTGGATGTCAGCGAGCTCATGGGGAGTGAATCATACCTGTATTCCTCCGTCGGTGATTCTCAAATTGTGGCTCGCGTTCAATCAACCCACCACCAAAAAGCAGGTGATGTACTGAACTTCACCGCTCGAATAGAAAATCTTCATTACTTTGATCTCGAAACTGGCGCCAGGATCGATTAATTAGCGCAGGATCAGCTCTACGATTTGGACCAGATCCTGGACATTCACCATACCATCCTCATTCACATCTGCTGCCAGGAGCATTTCTTCCGTTGGTTCTAAATATTCCAGGATGATATTGATCGTGAGCACGAGATCCATCATGTTGATAGCCCATTCTGATTTACATCGCCAGGTGTGATCCCAAAATATCCCTCCAGTGAAAAATCCCAGATTCCGCGGCCATAGGTGCCAAATTGCGCCGTCCCCAATCCATGAATATAATCAAACGTCCAGTAGCCCGCATATTTCATGAGGGTGTGCAAAAGAGGTTATATACTATTGTATCTATCAGGTTATAGAAATTTCAAGAAAACACACTGTGTACTCGACTTCATGCTGGCGCAGGAATCTTATTTTCTGACAAGGCGAGCGGATAAATCACCCTTCGACCTGGCTCAGGGACCACCCGCAAGCGGTTGGTATGACCGCTGAGGACGGATTTAATCCGAACAACGCAGTCAGGAGATTAAAATAACCAGCCAGCTCGTGCTTACTCATGAAATATGCGGGGTAGGTCTGATCCGGTTCATTTTTGCAAGCGGGCTGATCTCTTTTGTAATAATATTTCTCCACTATCTGGTTGGATAATGGTAAACCAAGGGTTAATTATTATCTGTCTGAGTAGGTAATATTCTATAATGTACAGAAATTAGATAAATAAAGAGGCCACTCATGTTAAAGAAACTTATACTAATCAACTTAATTCCACTGGTCTTTATCCTGGCAATATCACCTGCTAAACCAGGAGTTGTCCCTTCTCAAAAAGTAAAGGACTTTAGCAGGATTGCAGCAGAAACCTACACTCAAGGTGGCCTGGTTGTAAAAATGCAGCGGATCAAACAAGCCAACATCCAGATCGCTGAGCATGGCAATCGTGAACTCAGGGAAGATGTATTTATGAGTTTTCCGGTTATCCTTGGTTCCTACACGGATTACAATGAACAGAATTCTGTAATTGATGACCTGCAGGCGGAATTATTTGACGGTCCCTGGCCCACCGTGACCATGGCTGAACACTATACTGAGATGTCATATAGTCAATTTTATCTTTCTGGCACGGTCTACGGCTGGTATGAATTAAGTCAGACAGGGGCCTACTACGAAGGCTCCCAAACTGAACCCTACGACAATGGTTTTACAAATCCTCCTGGTGGTGTTGGTGATTTTTTGCAGGAAACTTTGCAATTAGCCGACCTTGAGATTGACTTCTCTCAATACGACAACGATGGTCCCGACGGGGAAGCCAACTCAGGTGATGATGATGGTTTCGTCGATGCAGCCTTCTTTGTCCACTCCGGCAGCGGAGGCGAGTATGGGGGACCCTATATATGGTCCCATCGCTCAACTTACAGCAATTGGTGGGGCGGCCCGTTTTTGACCAATGACATGGGAGCAAATGGAACAGTTATTAAGGTAAACGATTATATCATGCAACCGGCCACTAACGGGAGTGGCGGGCTCATCGAGATCGGCGTATTTTCACATGAATTTGGCCATGCCATCGGTCTGCCCGATCTATATGATACGGACTATTCATCTGATGGTATTGGAGATTGGTGTCTCATGGGCGGTGGTTCCTGGTCCATGCCCTATAGTCCCACCCATTTTTCAGCCTGGTGTAAAGAGATGCTGGGCTGGATCGTTCCTGTTATACCAGACAACAATATGGATGCAGTTCAGATTTTAAATGTCGAGGAAAATCCTTACGTCCTGAAATTGTGGACCCATGGTGAGTTGGGGTCCTACTATTCCTATTATAGTCATGGCCAGGATGTGGGACGCGAATACTACCTCATTGAAAACCGTCAGCGTATTGGGACTGAACAGCATATCCCAGGTACTGGTATCGTTATCTGGCACATTGACAATACTCAATACCATAATTCAGATGAAACTCATCGGATGGTGGATGTTGTGGCCGCTGATGGAAATAGCAATGGTTCAAGTCCCGGCGATTCCTGGCCTGGAAGCACCAATAGTCGCCGTTTTGACTATGAAACCAACCCGCCAGCCATTGGTTGGGCTGGTGTCAATACTGAGGTCGCCCTGCTCAATATCTCTGATTCAGACTCAACCATGATGACCGACCTGGAAGTTTATGAGGTTAATCCTCATTTATATATTGCAGATATGCTGATCAATGACGCTAATGCTGATGGATTTCTATCCCCTGACGAAAGTGGTGAGATCTGGTTAGAGTTAGTCAACTATGGTGTTCAGGCCACCGGTGTAGTCGCCACCATGCTTGCCGTAGATGATGACGCTTTTAACTTCACCAATTCAGAGATCAGTTTTGAGGATATCCCATTTGATGCGACTATGCTGTCCGCTCTTCCATTTGAATTTAGCATGAGCTCCACCTTCGTGCCTGGCACAGTCAGTCTTCAAATTGCCCTGAGCAATCTGGAGGCTGAGGTCCCAGATACACTGTCCATTGAATTTGTAATCGGGGATCCGGAAGTGGCTCTGGTCGACTTCGATGGTGTTGTTTCGGGAGCGGGAGATGTTCAGGAATACTTCCTGCGTGCTGTTGGTGATCTGGGTAAAGTATTTGCTGTTTGGGATGTGGCTCTGGATGGCTTGCCCAGCGCTGAATGGTTGCTGGCCAAATCCAAACTGATCTGGTTCACTGGTAATACTCAATCGCCACTTTCTCAGGAGGTGATCGACCGACTGTCAACTTACCAGGATGCCGGTGGTCGGCTTCTGCTCACCGGACAGGATCTGGCTGATGATGGTGAAGCGCAAGCAGCCTTTCTGGCCGAATACTGCGGGGCGGTCTATGATGAAACACTGACCAACCCGGTGTATGTATTTGGTGATACTCAACATGAGCTCATGTCGGCTACGGATCAGTACATCATTAATAATTATTTTGGTGCTGATAATCAGGTCAGCCCGGATATCATTACCCGTCTCCCACATGCTAGCCCACTTTTCCGGTATCCTGTATTCAGCAATCGCCTGGCAGGTACTACAACCATTAGGAATAGCTACAAAACGGTCTTTATGGCCTTTGGTTTTGAGGCTCTGGCTCCGCTGGACGATGAGGGGTGGTGGATCCGGGCGGATCTCATGAACCGAATACTGGACTGGTTCGAGGCAGACTATGTTGGCATTGAGCCCGAGGGTCTGAATCTTCCCACGGAAGTAAGGATCACCAGTTTCTATCCTAATCCCTTCAACCCGACCATCACGATCAACTATGTTTTGCCGGAGATGATGGATGTTGATCTGACGTTTTATGATATCAGCGGCCGGGAGGTGGCTCGGATAGACCATGGCCGGCAAACTGCTGGTCATCACAGTCTGAAGTGGGGTGGTCGCAATAGTTCAGGTAGTTCTGTTAGTACCGGCGTGTATTTCGCTCGTCTTCAGGCGGCTGAGTTTAGTCAGACCATCAAAGTTGTTTATCTGCGGTAATAATTGATCAGGTACGCCTGAAAAACCATACACAGAGGTAGGTCATCATCCCCCTACCGTAATTGGTGGGTACTTTAATTGAGGGCGTTGTGACCATGACCACCGTACTGGCAGGAACCACGTCCTCAGGTGCATAAATGGGGAAGGAACCTGATTCAAGCGGTGAGCAATTGGTATAAAACCTTTAGCGTTGCGGAGACCCACACCGGTAAGGGCTGCCAGACCCGCCATCGCCTTGATAAATGCACGTCGATCCATGGCTAGTTCCTGGTGCTAGATTCGAATAAATATTTTCCGGCGATAGAGCCAATAGGTCAAGCCCCAGAGCATGCCCCAGACCAAAAATGATTCTACAGTGAGGGTGAATTCTTTCGTAGTAAAAGCCAGGATACCATGAACAAAGGGGTGAATGATCTTCATAAACCAATCAGATCCGCCAGTTAAAGTAAATAAACAGATGGCCAGGGGATTCATCCCCACGATAGCAAAAAATGCAGTCCCTTTACGCATTCCGCGAACATCGATCAACCAATAGAACAGAGCTAATGTTAGTAGTGCCCAACCTCCAGATGCGAATATGAATGATGTGGTACAGATCCGTTTGACAATTGGGCTGATGGGATCCAGACCATAGCCAACCACCAGCATTCCCACCCCGGTCAAGGCAATAATCTTTATTTTACTCTGCCAGTCACGCTTGCTCATGAGGATCATACCGGCTAGCACACCCCAGATGGTGTGTGCACTACTCGGGATGGCGTTAAAGGCTAGCCAATGACCATTTGAAAGTTTCCCCATAAGTAGCATGTCGACCCAACTACCGAAATTGTGATCCGCTACAAAAGCCTGGTCATAACCAGCTATGGGCCAAGTCCTGAATAGGATCTCGGTGAACAACAGTAGACCAATGGAAATAGCAAACTGGATCTTCATATCCTTGCGCATGATCATGAAGGCGATGAGATAGGTGACTGAGAGTTGGGCCAGAACGTTCCACAGTTCAAAGGTAATCCGACCGGGTCCGATACAATAGATCACGGACTCCACCCGATTGGATGACAAATTTATGGAATATCAGTTACTGTCCAAGGAGCAGAACCAGTTGATCCACCGCTTCCATTCGCTGCCTGTCCGGATTGACCCGGAACAAATAGCACGAACGACCTGGTATTTAGAGTTCTTCATCCCCTTTGGCGTGCTGGCAGATTATATTGGTCCGCTTAGTGGGCTGGACAAACTTGAGTGGCGGGGAAACGTTTATAAGTGTGGTGATGACACCTCTCATCCCCACTGGGGATCTTGGGCACCTCTAACTAATTTAGAATTTCATGCTCCAGCGGATTTTGGATTGTTACAGTTCAGCTAAAGCACCAGTGAACCAAGCAAGTATAGGATAATTTCCAACCGTCCTGGCCACCTGCCTCTTATACCAATTTCAGTTCAAGATGCGCTGTGTAGATTCAAAATATTTTTCTTTTTTGCAAACTTCAAATATGAAGCATAGCGATAGCTATGGTGAGAATTTTAAGTGCTGCAAAAATGGAAAAGATGAAGAATATAGCGCGCATTCTGAAGTGAAACTGGTATTATTTAAACACCGGTGAGAATATGTATATTCCGACCCGTAAGTACTAATCCCCAAAATATATAAGAAATATACTCTCATAAATAATGGTTAACCCCAATAGACAAGAGCTGGATTTAGTCGAAGTTAATTGATGCCGAGACAATCTTTATGTGGGGTGGAAGTTATGAACTGAATCTATGGTGGCACAGCTATGAGAGGACCACAACAATGAAACATAATTACTATCATTCGAAACATGCGAAATTTGGAGTTGAACTCCTGATCACTTTACTAATGGTATCAGGGGTCTTGCTCCTGTATACTGAACTTGAAATCCAAAAGATCATATTAAGTTTTACCGAATTTGTCAGATATGGAGTGAGTTCAATTGAATCCATAATATCTGCACTAATAATTGACCCAATTGCTAATCTTGAATTTTCCGATGGGGTTGGCGTATTGATGCTGGCTATTTCATTCGTGCTCTTTGTCCGTCAATTTCGAGCTCGCCTGGTCAGCGCCTATTTTGATTCCAAGGCTTGCCCGGAGTGTGGTCATAAACTCCATCGCATCCATCGTACCCGATTTCAGCAAACGCTGAGCAGTTTTTTGATGCTGGACTCGGCTTTCTTTATTTGTGGTGATTGCGATCACAGCTGTGTACGATTCTTTAATCGCTCACCCCATCAACCTGCTGAGTAGCCCATCTCAGCAGATAATTTTCATAGAGGTCTCTAGTCAACATGAATCCGAATTCGTCCGGATTCATGGTTTTAAGATAACTATTTGCCATAATTCTTGCCCTGCAGGTGAATTCTTGCAAGCCGCTGCATTATGCCTTAACTTTCTATCAGGCAATCCATTAGCTGAGTTCATTCATAAATCAATCGCTGATAGGTGGTAAATGACATTTGAGATGATCTTTGTACTCTCCGTTCTGGGACTGGCCGTGCTGTTTTTTGTTACGGAGTGGCTCCGGGTTGATCTTGTTGCACTTTCCGTCCTGCTTATCCTGTCCATATTTGGCCTGGTTACCCATCATCAAGCAATTGCCGGTTTCAGTAATACGGCCCTCATCACCATCGCCTCAGTTTTGGTGCTCAGTGCTGGTCTGGTGCGGACAGGAGTGGCCCAGATCCTGGGCGGGCAGATCCTCAAACTGTCAGGTGATAGCGAGATCAAATTATTGATCATCATGATGGTCACCGTCGGTTTGCTTTCAGGTGTGATGAATAATATTGGGGTGGCTGCCCTGATGCTGCCGGTGGTCCTGGAGATCGCCCGCCGAACTGGGCGTTCACCCTCCAAGTTGCTCATCCCCCTGGCTTTTGCCTCACTCTTTGGCGGACTGACAACCCTGATCGCCACTGCACCGAACATTTTGATCAGCAGCGCTTTGGAGGCTGGTGGCTATGAACCCTTCAAGCTTTTTGATTTTACGCCAGTCGGTGTTGTTGCTTTGGTCGTGGGCATAGCGTACCTGGTCCTGTGGGGGCGACACCTATTACCAGATCGTGACCTGGGGCGCTCCACATCCATTACAGATACCTTAAATGGTCAATATGAACTTAATGAACGTCTTCTGACCATGACCTTGCCTGAGAATTCACCCCTGGCCAATAAAAACCTGGCTGAAAGTCGCCTGGGATCGGCGCTGGGATTCAATGTACTGGCAATCATTCGGGGCGAGCAGACCCTGCTAGCACCTGGACCTGATACGCAATTACGATCGCATGATAAATTATTAGTCGGTGGGCGACGAGATCAAGTGGGTACGCTCCAGGATTGGAAAACACTGACCCTCGAACATGGCTTTCTCATTGGAGAACATGAATTGGGTCAGGCACTTAAGTTTGCTGAGTTCAAGATCGCACCAAATTCAACCTATATTGGAAAAACATTTAAAGAGGCGGGTACCCGTAATTCATTCGGTATTAATATTCTGGCTGTTATCCAGAAGAACAAGGTACGCGTTTCGCGACTCAGAAACTACCGGTTCAATAAAGATGATCTATTGATCGCCATCGGTCAATCTGACGAGCTCGACAGCATGCAGGAAAGTAAGGATTTTACAGTATTTGCCTATGTCAGCCCCCGTAAGATCGCGCTTAGGTACAAATTACATCGTAACCTGATTGGGATCCATATTCCCCCTGGATCGACCCTGGCCACACGCAGCCTGGGTCGGAGTCATCTGAAAAGTGCACTGGGGATCAATGTACTGGGCATCAAGCGGAATAATAAGATCGAATTCATGCCTGCTGCCGAGACCCAACTGGAAGCTGAAGATATTCTTATTGTCATCGCTGAACCTGAAATCCTGGAAATCCTCAATTGCCTCCAGAACCTGAAATTGGAAGAGCAGGAAAAAACCGATCTGCAAGCTCTGGAATCGGATGAAGTGGGTGTGGCTGAGATCATTTTATCACCACGGACATCCGTGGCTGGCAAAACGGTGGGGGAGCTTTTCTTTCGTGAAAAATTTGGACTCTCTGTGCTGGCCATCTGGCGCAAGGATCGTGCCTTCCGCACGAATCTACGTGACTTTGCTCTGGAACCCGGCGATGCCTTGATGGTCTATGGCATGCGGGAGGATCTGGTCAGGCTCCAGCAGGAAGATGACTACCTGGTGGTTAGTGGTCTGGATCAGCCCATTTACAAGAAAGAAAAGGTGCTCATCGCTGCCGGAATAGAGCTGGGTGTTTTGGCCACGGTAGCGCTGGGTTGGTTGCCCATATTCATTGCAGCACTGTCAGGGGCTATATTGATGGTGCTCACTCGCTGTATTAGTATGGATGAAGCTTATGAAGCCATTGAATGGAAGGCCATCATGTTGATTGCCGGCATGTTGAGTCTGGGGGTCGCCATGCAGGAAACGGGCGTGACCACGCTCCTGGCGCAGTACATGCTTGAATCTTTGGCGTCCCTGGGGCCGCAGGGAATTTTGGCTGGTCTGTTCATTATCACCTGTCTGTTTGCCCAGATTATGCCCACGGCAGCTGTGGCGGTCCTCATGGCTCCCATAGCACTGATCACTGCTGCAGATCTGGGAATGTCGCCCTATGCCCTGATGATGGTGGTGGCCATTGGCAGCTCCAGCAGCTTTTTAAGCCCGGTGGGACACCCCGTGAACTTACTGGTCATGAGTATTGGCGGGTACCGGTTCACTGATTACACCAAAGTCGGGTTACCGCTGGTGATCTTATTTGGCTTGATTGCGGTGTTTGTTTTACCGCTGTTCTGGCCACTGTATCTTTGAGGAAGACTCGTACTGGATAAACAAGAATGAAGCCCCGGGATCCGGGGCTTCAAGTGGGCAAGGAGGGACTGGTGATGAGAGAGTAGGAGTAACTTTTAATCCCTAATTCAATTGTCGGTATTATTCAGTGATAAATTAGAAATTCCATGCTCCGATCGGTTCCCCAAATATTCCTGATATAAATCTGATAAAAAATAATAAAGCTGGATGAAATTCGATAAATGAACATCATCCCAGCTTGTATAAGTGTGCCTATTCTGAAAACCTTGCAGCCAGCCCGGGAGACGGTCTGCGCCCAATCAGGTTTATTCTGCCCCAGTATAGGGATTCCCCTGATAATTTCTTGCTCCAGTTTGACTTATACTGGAGCTGTATGAAAACACAATTATCAGCAGCGCAATCAAATCGGGGACCATCATGAGACCACTAAACATTGTTTTAACCATTTTTACGGCATTATTCATCTTTAATTGTGAAAAGCAGTTGTATGTAGAAACGGGTGTCAACTGGAGCGATGATACCTATTTTAATTCTGACGGAGATTGGTATTTGGCCATATCCGAAGGCAGTTATTCAATAGGGGGCGGAGCTGCCATCGTAGTGGTTGATCAATTACCTCTCACCCGGGGCAAAAATACCTCACAACGGTTTGTGCTGAGTTCAGGATCCGAGGGTGATATCACAGCCTTTGTATATTTGGATGTAAATGAGAACGGAAGCTATGATGATGGTTATGATAAGATCACGGGATACAAATACAATTATTCCGACTCAGGTGAAACCACCAGTATTGCTGTCTCGGCTTTCTATTGATATTGGCTCGGTAATACCCGGTTCAGCTCCAAGAAATTCATAATTGTCTTCATCTTTTACCGTTTAATACCATCTTCACCTCCAGATGCGCGGTATATTCTTCATATTTTCCATTTTTACTTCACCTTAAATATTTACCATGGCTATACTTCGATGAACTCAGCACGAGTGGCTATGCAAAACATTTGATGCTTGTAAAAAAAATATCTTGAATCTCCTCAGCGCATTTGGAACTGAAAATGGTATCACTTAATGAGCAACATTTTTCTGGTTTGCCTGATCTCCCCAAGTTGTAGTCGGTAGAAGTAGATACCTGTGGCTACTTTTAAACCCTGATCATTGGTACCATTCCACTGAACCTCATAGGCTCCTGCCGTGCGACAATCATGGACCAGAGTAGTGATCCGTTGTCCCAATACATTATAGATGGTCATTTCTGTGTATCCAGGAACCGATAATTCATAACTGATCACAGTGTCGGGGTTGAAGGGGTTGGGATAATTCTGAGCCAGAGAGAACTGCTGGGGGGTCATTTCAGAATCATTTTCATTGCTCACAACAATGCTTGAGTTATGACCGAAAAATCCAATATCGGTACCTGCTAAAAGTTCATCATAAAAGAGGACATTTATCCTGGTACCAGTGGGGTAGGCGTACGCCATTATCCAGGAGGTACCTGCCAGATCAAAGGAGTAGATCTCATTGTCCACAGCAACATAAACAGTGTCCAGACCGATCGTGACGGCAGTCGCTTCAGTACCGGGTAACATTGGAAACCCGGATGAACCCATATTTGACCAAAGACCAGTACTAGTTAAAGGTTTGATATATGCAGTGGGATGATTTGTACCTGCATCTGTGCCAACGGCATACAAGGTATCCCTGGCAGGGGATAACACCAGATCCCAGAGCGTGGCAACAATGACTGAGCCTGAACTTGTGCCTATTGGACCCATATCTTGGGCTATGGTCCAGGTTGCACCGGATTTAACTGCCCGATACACACTGTATCCTTGAGGGACACTCAAGTCATACAACGCACTCAAATAGGCCACGGTATCGGTTCCTTCAATGTTGAAGACGATGTCAGATACATCCACATCCTGTCCAACAATACTGGCTTCAAGCAACAATTGATCCCAGGTTGCCCCCCGATCCTGCGAATAGAATACACCCCCTTTGTCGTTGCCCTGGATCTCGTAACCAGCAAAGATGATGGAACTGTCATAATCACAAACCTCGATAGCCAGACATTTGGTTCCCACATTTGAGTAATTGTAAGGAGCGCTTTCAGGTGTGAATACCTGGTTCCAGGTGGTTCCTTCATCCAGAGTCTGATAAACTCGAACATTACCAACGTACACTATATTACTGTCACTGTGATCCAACTCTGCAGAGTAGTAGGGTGAGCCATCGCTATTGGGGAAGATCGCATTGGTCCATAAAGCCCCCGTCAGGTAATCATCGACGCGATGGGGGAGTCAACGTGGGGTGTACCGACACCTGCTGGACTCAGATCTCCAAAGTGTAAATCAGTTCCATCAACAAAAAGCATTCTGTCATCAAGAATTTCCAGGGCTGGAATGTTCATTCCCGGGACGACCGAAGTCACTGCACCCGTATTGGGGTCCGCAGAATAGATGGTATTATTATGTAAAAAAAAGACCAGCCCGGATGATTCGTGGGCTGCAATCTTTTGAATGCCGCTTCCATAGCCTGCGGCAGCATCCACACCGGGAACCACAGAGAAGGCTCCATAAACCGGTGAGGTCGTATTGCTGTAAATATCAGCGTAAAACAAAGAATTGGCACTTTCCGTAGCAATGAAGATACGGGATGTGTCAACACTTAGTGGAATACCGGCAATATCATTGATTAGGCCACCGTACACAGCTTCTACCTTGGGTGCGTCTAACTGGCCAAAGGCCAACTGGGTTGAGATGATTAAACCCATGAAAACGATTTTGTGCATGTACGAGCGTTTCATAAAAGAACTCCTTTTATTAACCATTTCATTTGAGCATCGGTATGAAAGTAATACACTCGGGAATTCATCTCGTGATATAGGTCATGACAAAAAGAGTCGTAATTAGAAAGTATCTGGCCAAGGGTGCTGAATATTGATATTAAAGCGCATCTATATGCAGTAGATACAGTCATATATAGATATATTTCACTTGAACTATAGGGTGATCCTGATGCGCCCCAGGTCACAAGTTGTGGCAAACAATAGCTACAATATTTACACTATGCAGAGTATTCCACAACGATAATCCCATTGGTGGTCAGGAATTACTACCTGGTATGGGCAGAAAATGTCCTGCCGTAGCTGGCCATCAAATCCTCAAAACTGCCGACTGGCACTCAAACTAAAACGGTAAAACAACTCCCCATCTTCCTGCTCAAAGCGGGTTCTTAACCTGAGCCGGTTCAACCAGGCCACTTTTGCCGATAGTGAGATCTCCGGCATGTGGCGGGTTCTGAAACCGGTTTCACCGATGATCCGATACATAAATAATTCATCGTACAGATCCACATCCAGCCAGGGCAGTACCCGCTTGCCCAGGGAGGCATAGAGGCGACCACCCTCACTCAAATAAGACAACATCACCATCCCACCACTGGCAAGCGAGAGATCCAGAGACGTGAACCGTCGGTGGTTCACTGTCAGACCATAGATCTGTATGTTCCGACTTGTTCCATCAGTGCGGTAAGTCGCTTGACCACCAATGGTCAAGCCCGAACTTCTGACCCAGCTAAGCCCGCTGTTCCAGGAATGTCTGGCTGCCTCATCAAATTCTGTTTCTACCGAATCCAGTAGATCGATGACATTTTCACGATAACTGTAGCGCAGATTGGCGGTTACGCCCCGCAGTATGCGCCAGTTCAGGGATGACCGGAAGCGGGTTACAGAGATGAACTTTCGGGCCTCTGATTGGTCCAGTAGATCCAGATCGAACTGTCCGTGACTGCGGATACGCAGACCGTGAACCAATTTGAGGGTGGTCCCCAGATGCAGATAGTTCCGGGCAAGCTCACCATTCTCGATCTCAGCAATAGTTCCCAATTGGAGATTTCCCCAACTGAAGCGCTCTTCATCAATAAACCCGAATTTACTGCGACGTGTATCATTCCCCAGGTTAACAATGGCTGCCTCCAGCCCGGTCACCAGAGCTACGACCCGCCGGTCTGTCCGCCAGGTAACTCCCAAGCCGTCTATGGTACCCAGTGTGGAAAATTGTGGGTGATACATCCTGCCAAAAAGGTAGTTGAAACGGCTGCCGGGTCGTTGGTAATTGAACATGACAGAGTATAGTTTTGTATCCGGACCTTGATCACCCGATGACTGGTTGCTCCGCAGGTAGACACTGGCATCCAAATGTCTGATCCCCAGATCAAGCACCTTAAATTGGCCATAAACCGATCCTCTGGTCTTCCCAGCTACATTGGGATCGCCTCCTCGGGAATCAATTCTGGTTGAAACATATCCAGTGAAAGTAGGAGCGAACCGATTTGCATCAAGATCCTGGCTGGAACGGTTCCGTTGTTCGTAAGCACTGCTGTCCAGGAATACGCGCATCGGTACCTCTTCTACAGTACTACTATCTGCGAGCTGGAGCTCCTGGATCATTGGTGGTTCCGGGATATTTCGCTGGATCTTCACCACATCGCCGATCTGCCAGTCCAGCTTAACCGAGTCAAGTGCAACAAGAGCGGCTGAGGATCCACTCAGCTGCGAAATGATGGCCACACCCAGGATAGTACCTTCTCTGGCTACTTGAACACTGTCCCCGGCTTGTAATCCAGCCTTTTTTCCCAGGTCGATGTAAGCATTGTCCTTACTGATGTAGGTGATGACCCCGGTTTTAAGTCCCTGAGCCCCGACAAAACCCATGAGCATGAATGGAATTAACAGTTGACTTATGAATGTTTTGAATGGCTTATTCATTAATCCCCGCATTTCGAATTATTACCGTTGGGGTGACAACTTAAACAATCCTGAGGAATTACGCCTGTTCGCGGATAGGTCAAACCATCACATCGCTCACAAGAGCCATCTTCACAATGTTCAGCATTCATATCAGAAACGCTGTGACAGCCCGAGCCAAAACAGGTGAAAGTCTGATAATCTCCTGCCTGGATATGACAGGTTGAACAATTATTCCATCGGCCTCGGTGTTCACCACTGTAGATCGGGAAGAAGATACCATGATTAATTGCCAGGATCTGATCCCAGCGGGTGGGTGCATGACAAGTCGAACAATCAGCTTGGTTCGTCAAGCCGTCGTGAGCAGCTAGTTCACTGAGGAAATCTACCGCATGACAATCCTCACAGTATAGGGAGGGAGTCATACCTGGTCTGGTATGACAGAAATAGCAATCCAGACTATGGTGAGCGGCTGCTAAGGGGAAGAGGGTCTGGTCATGGCGGCGAAATGCCTGGGCTGGATCCCAATTTTCAGGTGAATGACACTCCTGACATCCATTCCCCCAGTAATTTTGATGAATATCCTGGTGGCAATCAATGCATCGATCACCTTTGGTTTGAAATTTATGAAATTCATCAAGGGATGCCCCTGAATGACACTGGGTACATGTCAAGTCGGCATGGGTGTATGCCAAAACAAATGGTGTATCCTGGTCATGATCAAACACTGGACTGGCAGATAATGGCAACCAGTTTCCCGGTGTGTGGCAGTTCATACACGTGCGGGTGCTATCAAGCCCAGCCTGGGAAAAGGCCATGCTGAAACTGACCAACAAGTAGAGGCTAATCTGTTTCATACTGCTTGTTTTCAGTGGGGAATGAAAAGGGTCTGAATTTGAACAGGTTCCGTCCATCACAATCATCTTCATTACCGCTGGGGTGGCATGTTAAGCAATCTTCTGATGTGACGCTAGTGGGGGAATAAGTAATCCCGTTGCAACTTTCATAGCTACCGTCATCAAAATGATCGTCATTCAATTCTGAAATATTGTGACAGCCGGCCCCAAAACAGGTAAAATCAGCAAAATCACTGGCATTATCATGACATTGTGAACAAGCATTCCATTCTCCATTATGCTCGCCACTGTAGATGGGAAAATATTGTCCATCATGGTCGAAGGTTGCAGGCTCCCAGGCATCCACCGAATGACAACTCTCACAATCCAGGGGGAAGGAGGCAGACTCGTGAGCCGGGTCAGTGGTAGCTTGATAGTCGGGCAGGTGACACGAGGCATCTGCGCAGCTTCGGGGAATCCCCAGGATTTCCCAGGGACTATGGCATTGACCACAGGTGACCGTTGTATGGGCTCCTTCAAGCAGAAAGCCTGTATTTTGGTCATTGTGTTCGAAGTCAGCCGGACTCCAGGACGTGGTGGTATGGCACTCCCCACAATTCTCACCAAAAGACACCGTTTCATGGGGTGGGTTGGCGGTTGCCGTAAAGGCCTCGGCATGGCAACTGGCTGAAGCACAGCTGCGAATTTCTGTAGGCGGATCCCAGGAATCGTGACAACTATTGCACCCCAGATCAACATGGGCTCCATCAACTAGAAATCCAGTTGATTCGACATCGTGAGTGAAGGTACTGGGTGACCAGGCTGTAGTGGTATGACAGATCGTACAATCAGTTGAATAGGCCAGGCTCACGTGGGGAGGGTCGCTGGTAGCATTAAACTGAAGCAGGTGGCAGCTTGCACAACTCGCCTGACTACTCGCATGCTCAAAAATGGCGGGTTGCCAGGCTGTTTGACTATGGCAGCTCTCACATAGATCCACCGGATAGCCTGAGTCAGCATGATCGGGATCACTGGTTTGATCAAAATTACTCTGATGGCAAGTGCTGCACTCATTTACCAAAGTACTGTAGGGGACCGTTTCATGACAGGCAAGACAAGTCAAAGATTCATGAGCTCCCAGGATGGTAAAGTCAGTTTGTTCACCATGTTCCCAGGTGCTGGGTACCCAGGTTGAGGTCGTGTGGCAGCTCGCGCATTGGCTATCAAATTCGGCGTCAGTATGAGGTGGATTTACAGCACCATTATATTGCAGCTGATGACAGGTTGCGCAAGCTTCATTGATAGTAGTGTGACTGAAAATAGCCGGTGTCCAAGCTGTTTGTGAGTGACAGGACTCGCATAAATTATCCGGAAATCCTCTGAGCACATGATCTGGATCCTCAGTGCTGGTAAAATTACTCTGATGGCAGTTCTCACAAAGTTGGGATATCCCGGTCCACTGGGCATCCACATGACAGGCAAAACAATCATTGGGGAGCAATTCCAGATGGGCGCCCTGAATCTCATACCCGGTCAATCCCGGATCATGGTCAAAACTTGAAGGCGACCAGCTAACTTGATTGTGGCAGATGAGACAGTCGACAGTGAATCCAAATTGCTGATGATCAGGTGTGATTCCTGTACCGGTTGCCTGGAAATCCGAATGATGACAGTCATCACAGCCAAACGCTAGATCATACCCTTCAGAATGGCAGGTCAGGCAGGGGAGATCGGAGTGAGCACCAACCAGAGGGAAGTTGGTCTGACTGTGATCTATTTCCTCAGAAACCCAGTCAATAGTTGTATGACATACTTCGCAAGTCATTGGTATACCGGATACTACATGATTAGGCTCAAGTGTCTCTTCGTAATTGATCTGATGACAGGCATAGCAATCTGAGGACTGATCAGCATAGGGGATGATTGTGTGGCAGAGCTCGCAGCTCACATCGATATGGGCGCCCGTCAAGGGGTATTCTGAATCAATGTCGTGGTCCCATAGACTGGGTGTCCAGGCACTTTCAGTATGGCAGGCTTCACACTCCTTGTCGAATTCGGCCTCCTGGTGAGGCGGGATCTCGGTGTTTTCCCAGGCAGTTAAATGACAGCTACCGCATTCCTCAGCTGTGTCATCAAAAACCTGATCGACATGACACTCCCGACACAGTGTCTCCAGATGTGCACCATTGAGAATAAAACCAGTTAGATCATGGGTAAAATTCGAATTCCAGGTAAAGCTATCATGGCACTCGTTACAGTCAGTTGGATATCCCTGAGCAAAGTGCTCGGGATCCTGGGTACCGGTATAATCCCCCATGTGACAGCTCTCGCATTGGTTTGAGGTGTTGGCAGCCGCCTGGGTATGACAAGTGGCACAATCAGCCTCAGCATGCATTCCCAATAGATAATAACCCGTCTCATTGTGATTAAAAGTTGACGAGGACCAACGTGTGGCTTCAGGGGTGTGACAGGTTTCACAATTCTGATCCAAATCCAATGTTAAATGAGCAGGGCTATTACTTTCATTAAAATTATCCTGATGACAGCCCCAACAGTTTACGGGTAGCGTGATGCTGCTACCCAGGTTATTGACATGACAGGTCTTACAATCCAGACTTCGATGCGGTCCCTGCAATGGAAAACGAGTCAGGTCGTGATTCTGCTGCCGGGTTGACAGAGTCCATTCATCGGTGCCATGACAACGCTGGCAATCCTGACCCCATTGATCTTCGTGAATATCAGTATGACAAATACTGCACTCAGGATCGACTCGATCAAATTCATGGATTTCAAATGGTGTTGAACCGCTATGACAATGTATACAGCTAAGTTCTTCATGGATCCCAGTGAGGTCAAATCCAGTGCTCGAATGATCAAATCCAGCACCGGCATCTATGGTCCAGTCACTACTCACATGGCAGGTCTCACAGGTCAGATCTGTTTCGATCTCCGGGACATCCTGAGACCATCCGTTAAGGGATAAAATGAGTGCCAGCAGGCCCATCAGGGATCGCATCACTGGGAGTCTCCGAAACCGTGACAATCCTGACACCGGTGGGCAATGGGACTAAATCTAATTGTATTGATGGTCGATTCGAACTTATGACACTGACCACAGCTCAGTTCTGCGTGCTGACCATCCAGGGGGAATTCAGTGCTGGTCTGGTGATCGAATTCAGGGATTTTCCAACTTGTAGTTTCGTGGCATACTTGGCAATCCTGAGCGGCAAATTGAGTGGCATGGGCATCCTTATGGCAGTTGCTGCAACTCGTAGCTAGTCCCTCATACTGAATGATATCGTCCTGCGGTTTATGGCAGGCAGAGCAGCCTGTTTTGAGGTGAGCCCCGGTCAGGGGGAAAGAGCTATTCTGATGATCAAATACCAGATCGACCCAATCCGACGATCGATGGCATTCTTCACAACCCGCACCAAATTCCAAGTATTCAGAAAATTGAGAACCATGTGAATTTTCATGACAAATCTCGCAGCGAGTGGATTCCCATTGATAAACCGCCTCATCACCTTGTTTGTGACAAAACACACAGGGTTGTGCCAAATGGGCCCCCTCCAAGGGAAAATTTGATTTACTATGCTCATCCACACCATATAATGGGGGGAAGAATCCGGTCGAACTATGGCATTGGTCACAAGAAAGATCACGATCAGATCTCGAAAAAGCACCTTGATGATGATCCGTGTGGCAGTCGGAACACTGGTCAAAGGTTTGAGTTAATTCAAATTGACCTTTGGCCGTATGGCAGTCATTGCACGGGACATTCTGATGTTCACCCAACAGACGGTAACGTGTTTTATTATGATCGAAAGCGCCTGATCTATCGCTTATTTTGAAGCTGCTTTCTGTGTGACACTCCAGGCAATCCGTTCCGAACGAACCCTGGTGCTCATCAGTATGGCAATCGGTGCATAGCTCAAATTTCAAGCCTCCAAAACGCTGCACCTGAAAATCCTTAACAGGCGTTTGGCTTGATGTATGGCACTTTTTACAGGCCACCTCAGCGTGGGCTGCCTTTAAAGGGAATTTTGTGCGCTCAGTATGATCAAATGTTTCTCTAACTTCAACCCAACTTCTGGTTGAATGGCATTCCTGGCACGTCTGATCCGCAAATTCTTCATGGTGGACGTCTGCATGGCAATCAACGCAGGCACTGCCCAATCCCAGAAAAGTAGTCTCCATCACATCGGTGACGGTTACTGATCCTGCATATTCCAAAATATCATCAGCTTTTATATATTCCCGTGTATGGCACGTCTCGCACTGAAGCTTTAAATGTTCCCCATCCAATTCAAACCCGGCGCGTGAATGATCAAATTCATCTTTACCTGGATCCCAATGGATCATCTTGAACTCACGACCCACATGATCTGAATGGCAGATTACGCAATTGGTATCTGTGAGCTGGCCATGGAAACCCGAGTCTGCTGCTATTCTGATCTGAATAGGGGCGTGGCAATCTAGACATTTGGGGCTCAGATCTCTGTCGCCCCAACTATGGCAGCTAAGACACTTTAACATCCCTGAGAGGTGAGCATGCGGTTCAGATAGAGGTCCCGGACTCAATTGGGCCTTGAGCGAGTGTGCTGGACCGAGTAGCAAAAGCAGAATGATGATAAATGTTTGGGCCTTCATGAAATCGTTGAGGTCCCAAATTTGATACCGATACCTTCCATGAGTTTAAGCGGTGGTATGCCACCGGCAAAGATGAACACAAAATCATTCTTGAGCTGTCTGTCACCGGTTTTTTCTGACAGAGTAACCTGATTTTCAGTAATCGATGTGACGGTGGATTCAAACGATACCTTGATCCAGCCATTTTTCAGGGCTTTTTTTACTTGCTCTTCATTACGGGTCTTGATCCGGGTAAGGGCACTCTTGCGATAGGAAAGGGTCACTGTATTACCCACCTGTTGGCCAAGTCCGATCGCCGCTTCAACGGCTGAATCTCCACCGCCGACGACCAGAATATGTCGATTCTGATAACTCTCGGTATCCATTAATTTGTAGGCAACCTTGCTGAGGTCTTCACCCGGAACATTCAGCTTTCGCGGTGTCCCACGACGACCCAATGCCAGGACCACGTAAGCAGCAGCTATTTTATCTTTACTGGTCTGTACCAAATACCCCGACTCCGTTTTTTTCAGACTTTCCAATCGATGCCCGCTCCGGAAATCCGGGTGTTGGGTAGTGAAGATCTTCTCCCAGATATCCAATAATTCTTCCTTCGAGTAGGATTGTCGGGCCATCTGGCCGTAGCCAGGCATCTCAATCGGCTGAACCATGACCAGTTTACGTCGGGGGTATTGGAGGATCGTACCGCCTGGTTCATTTTGATCCAGCATAATCACCGCATGACCTTTTTCCATGAGTGTGATGGTACAGGCCAGACCAGCTGGACCGGCTCCGATCACAACCACCGGATCTGCAATCGGTGAGACTTGCACCTGCTCATCGATAGAGTTGGCCACCCGGATACCTTGATTGACAGCGTTTCTGATCAGCGCCAATCCACCCAACTCACCAATGATAAAGACCTGCTCAAGGTTGCTTTCAAGATTATCGGTCAGTTGGGGAATGTCTTCCCGGCTTGAGATATCTCCCAAACTGACTTCGATACCGCCTACGGGACAGCTTTCCATGCAGACTTCATGTCCCACGCATTTACTACCGTTGATCAGGACTGCTTTCCCGCCGACCAGACCCAACACTTCACCCTCCGGGCACACTTTGGTACAAATACCGCAGCCGATGCATTTGGAAAGGTCAATAATGGGATGCTGCATGAGCGGCTTATTGGCACCAATTCGCTTAGCCTCATCCAGCTTTAGCTGGGTGGAATGTTGCCTTCGATTCCAACGGATCAGGTAGGGGATGGTAAAGGCAAAGATAAGTAAGCTGCCAATGATCCAGGAAAGGAGCGATTCGTTATTTAGAATATCCATGTGAATCCGAAGCTCATGGTTAGGAAAATATGTCCGGCCAACACCAGAAAGATCGCGTAGGCAAAGGGTTTGTGGATCACATGCCACCAGTGAAATATCTTGCTCATCGCCTCCAGTACAACCACGCGTTGGTTCATGACCAACTGCTTTTCAATGGTCGACTTGAAGTAAGCCAGATCTTGTTTCCCCGTGCCATACTTTTCCTCAAAATCGCGTAATAGCAGCTTCACCTGGCGACGTCTTTTCAGGTCAAAAATGATCAAATGGTATAGTGCTGACAGCGTGCTTTTTTGTCCGGTCTTGGGAATCATATCCTGCAGACGGTTAACATCTTCAGCAGAAATTCCAAATTCCATTTGCAACGATCTCAATTTAGCTGCTTTTTCAGTATTCATCTGCTCCAGGCTCATTTCATGTCCATCCCGGCGTCGCGGAATATGCCCGTACAGGTAACGCCCGACGATCCCACTTAACATGACTGCCAGCATGGCCCAGTATATGACACCAATCAGTCCATCGAACTGAAAGGCTGCATGATAGGCAGCCAGCAAAGGAGCGGTGATCCCAAACCACATGTGATATTTTAACCACTGACTCAATCTTCCCATGCCACGTAACCGGTTCCAGCGTTTTCTGATAATGTAGATCCACAACATGAACATGAGCAGCGCAGCCAGGAAACCAATTCCGTGCCCATACAAACCAGAAGGTCCATAAAGGCTATCCATATCCTGATCAAGGTAGCGTTTAGCTAGCTCAATTTTTAAATAGGGGAGCGAGACCATCGTGTAATAGGCGATGCTGGCAATTACCAATATGGTCAGCGCCAGGATGATCCAATTGTGAGTCCGTATTCGCATTGATCTCCTGTGACATTAAAGCTTAGTATAATTATAATATTTATTAGACAATATTAAAAGCTGTCTATCGCGCATATTATAAATTTGGTTATGAATTCCAATGTGATAAATATCATCTATTCTTCGTGCTCTGATAAAAAAAGGATCCAAGCCCGCATGAGGTGATCCAGGATTGCATTCATCCAGATTAAAAAATAACTGATCCTGGACAATCTTAGCCAGGGTCATATTTGCCTGAGCCAGGGTCAGGACGGCGAATATGGTGGTAACAACTGCCGCTATCACCTACCAAACAGAAGTATTTATACTGCGTTGATACGCCAGCTGAATAGCCACTGTTTTGCGACTCTGATATCAGAGGAAATGGGCGTGAATCACAAGCTCATAGCCCCTTACAGGTCCTTCGGAGAGGCAAATAAAAAAAACTTGCCCTAACTTCAATATATCTTTTGACATAACTAAGGTAAAAAATTATACTATGCCGCTTTATCTCAGCATTTCGCAATGTTAGGGTTGAAATGCGGATGAAGTGAGAATGAAATGCTGGCTTTGCGAGAGGACCTATGCTTATAAGTATGACTGGCTATGGCCGGGCCGAAGAAAAAATTGGTAACATCAACGTGGTGATCGAGCTTAGAGCGGTGAATAGTCGCTTTTTAGAATTCGTGATGCGCTTGCCCCGCGGTTATGAAGCAGTGGAAGATAATACCAGGACGCATTTACAGTCCATCTTAAGCCGTGGACGGGTTACTGTAACAATGAACATGGGTACCGACCAACCCAATATCGGAAAACCGAAATTGAATGAAGATCTACTCCTGCATTATCAACAAATTGCTAAGGATAGTGCCCGGGTACTGGGTGTCGGGTCGGAGCTGTTATCACTTTCGGATCTCCTGCGTTTACCTGATGTAATCACCTACCAGACCGGTGGGGAAGATCAGGCAAGATTTAATACTGCTGTCAATGAGATCGTCAAGGAAGCTGCCGGTCAACTTCAAGCCATGCGTTTAAGAGAGGGTGAATTGCTGGAAAAGGCCATCTCTGAGCAATTGGTCAAGGTGGAGGAAATCAATGCCAGGATCCAGGCAGCTGATCATGGCCGCTTAGAATTGATCGCGGAAAAGATGCGCAAGAAAATCGCTGAGATCGGGGTGGTCGGTGAACATCAGATCGATCAGAAGCGGGTCGAACAGGAAGTCGTCCTCTGGAGTGATAAACTGGATATTGCAGAAGAATTGACCCGCCTGGACGCCCATGTGCAGCATTTTCGGGAATTGATGCGTGCTCATGGTGATGCTGGAAAACGGCTGAATTTTCTTTTGCAGGAAATGAATCGGGAAGCCAATACCATTGGCAGTAAAGCCAATTCAACACCTATCGGTCACTCAGTTGTTGAGCTGAAAAATGAGATCGAACGGATCAGGGAACAGGTACAAAATATTCAATGACCCAAGGAAATGGAAAATTGATTATCGTAGCCGGTCCTTCTGGCTCCGGTAAAGGAACCCTGGAGAATGCGATCCTGGAACGATTTCCGGACATCCAATTCTCCGTTTCGGTGACCACCCGTCCTCGTAGAAAATATGAGATCGAGGGTGAACACTATTTCTTTATCTCAAAGTCCGACTTTCTGCAGCGTATCCAACGGGATGAACTGGTAGAATGGCAGGAGGTCTATTCGAAAAATGGGCACCTGTACGGGACTTTGAGATCTTATATCGAATCGGTTCTGGTAGAAGGCAAACATCTCCTGCTGGATCTTGACATTAAAGGTGGCCTCAACGTACAGCAGGCATATCCCGAGAACAGTGTTTCTATTTTCATCAGGCCCCCCTCAGTAGAAGCCCTGGAGCAGCGACTGATAAAACGCGGTACTGATAATCCGGAACAGATCAGGATCCGTTTGGAGCGTATGCCTGAGGAAATGGAATTAGGGCAACAATTTGACCATCAGATCGTTAACTCAGAGCTGAATGAGGCCGTTAACGCTTTTATTAATATTATAAACCAAGATGTATATCATCAACAAAGGAGCATATAAATGGGTTTAAAAACCATTCCATTCAGGAAGATCGAAGAACATACCGAGGATATTTTCGAAGCTGTAACTGTCATCGCCAAACGCGCACGTCAGATCATCGGTGACCGCTATGTCATTGAAGAAGAACGTCGCAGGGAAGAAGAAAACCTTGATGAGATCGGTGGTGAAGAGGAAGCTGCACCGACCTATCAGGTTGACGTGGAGATCGACAAGGATACTTTTGATCAGACTGTAAAACCAACCACCATGGCTCTGAATGAGTTCCTATCAGGTGAACTGAAATGGGAAAAGCAGGCCATGTTCGATGATGGAGATGACGCAGATCAGGACGAAGCATAAATCGTCCGTTTTGCAGCGAAATCATCGAATAGTTCATGTTAGTTCCAGGCGGATCATTAGTTTTTCCGGGCCTGGCTATGGTTGCTTTAGTAGTGATCGTCATAACTGATTCAGGGATTGGTATTCTCTAGAGATGAGCGATAATAAAGACCAGATCAGAACCTTTGTAAAAGAGGAACTGGAGATATTTGGCGGGCCACTTTATATGCCCGAAAGCCAGGCAGAGCAGGAACCGGAGACGATACAGGTGAATACAGATAACCATAAGCTGACCAGTTTTAATAGTGAGATTCATAACTGCCTGAATTGTCCTCTGGGAGCCAGCAGAACCAAATTTGTGTTCGGCTCTGGAAATCCTGATGCAGATCTGATGTTTGTTGGCGAGGCACCGGGAGAGCGTGAGGATCTGGCAGGCATACCTTTTGTGGGCCGGGCTGGAAAACTACTGGATGATATTCTGAAAGCTATCGATCTTAATCGCGAGGACGTCTATATCGCCAATGTTCTCAAATGTCGTACACCTAATAATCGCGATCCCAAAAAAGAAGAGATCGAAGCCTGTGAGCCCTACCTCATTAAACAGATCGAGATCATCAAACCAAAATTGCTGGTGGCTTTGGGTCGGATATCGGCCATGACACTCCTGCGAACCAAAGATTCACTAACAGCCATGCGCGGGCAGGTTTTTGATTACCATGGAACAGATATGGTTGTCACCTACCATCCAGCTGCCTTGTTAAGAAATCCTAATTGGAAGCGTCCAGCCTGGGAGGATTTTAAAAAGATCCGTGAAATGTATCGTGGCAATACCGGGGAGGCGACATGAGTGAAACCAGCCAAAATTTAAGATTACCACCGCACAATGAAGAAGCTGAGCAGAGTATCATTGGCTCCATCATGTTGGATCACATGGCCTTATCGGCTGCCATGAAATTCCTGGAACCCCGTAGTTTCTACAGGCCAGCCCACCAGAAGATTTATAATGCTGTACTTGACCTGGATGGTCGTGGTGAACCTGTGGATCAGATCACAGTCGTGGATGAGCTGAAACGCAGCGGTGATCTTCAAGCTGTTGGCGGCGCGTATTACATCACTGAATTAACCGAGAAAGTACCATCCACTGCCAATGCAGAATACTATGCCCGCCTGGTCATGGAAAGCTCAGCCTTACGCGCGCTCATCCAGCTTTCGGCTGAACTATCCACAGAAGCGTACGAAACCAGGGAACGGGTCGATGTTCTTTTGGAGAAAGCAGAGAGTAAGATCTTTGAACTTTCTGAAAAACGGTTCAGGATTGGTGATTTTGTGCCCATCAGGACAGCTTTGGATGAAGCCTTCGCCCAAGCCGATAAATTTCATGAAAATCCAGGTGGGATCAGGGGCGTGGCCACTGGTTTTGAAAAACTGGATGAGATCACCTCCGGATTTCAAAATTCAGATCTTATCATCATTGCTGCCCGCCCTTCCATGGGTAAAACGGCGCTTTCACTGTCTGTGGCCCGCAATGCTGCCGTAAAGTATGGCCATAAGGTCGCCATCTTTTCACTCGAAATGTCAAATTACCAATTGGCCATGCGCCTGTTGTGCAGCGAAGCAAAGGTGGACGCTCACTTGGTCAGAACCGGAAGACTGCCCTCAAATCTCTGGCCACGTTTGAGTACAGCTGCCGGCAATTTGGCTGAAGCACAGATATTTCTGGATGACTCGGCTTCGCTTAATATTACTGAATTACGAGCCAAAGCGCGTCGATTAAAAGCTGAAAAGGACATTGATCTTATAATAGTTGACTACATGCAGTTGCTTCAGGGCAGTGGACGGGTCGAATCACGTCAACAGGAGATCAGTCAGATATCGCGTTCCTTTAAAATGCTGGCCAAGGAACTTGATCTGCCCATTGTGGCACTTTCGCAGCTTTCACGCGCGGTAGAGACCCGTGGTGGTGATAAGCGGCCCATACTATCGGATCTGCGAGAATCTGGCTCGATTGAGCAGGATGCAGATGTGGTCATGTTTATTTATCGGCCGGAAAAATATGGTGTTCTGGATGACGATGGCAATACCCAGGAGGGGATCGCCGAACTGATCGTGGCCAAACAGCGTAATGGTCCTACTGGAACTATAAGACTCAGTTTTATCGATAAATTTGCATCCTTTGAGAATTTATCGGCCTATACACCTGCAACCCAACCAACTGGAGGCACTCCAGACCCCTTCTAATGGCTGCCGCACTTCTAGATCGCTTTTTGAATTCTGATAGCGGGAAGTATCCTGCTGACTTCCAGAATATTATGCTGCTTATGGGCGGGAGCGGGTCTCTTACCCCTGCAGCTGAAGAATTTGTCTGGAAAGCCTACTCATTTGGGAAGCAAGCCCACCAGGGACAGCTCAGGAAATCAGGGCAACCCTATTTTACCCATTGTGTGGAAGTAGCTACCATTCTGGCCGATATGAAATTGGATCCAGTAACCATTTCTGCAGCACTGCTCCACGATGTAGTTGAAGATACTGGTTATACGTTCAAGGATGTTGAACAGGAGTTCACAAAAGAACTGGCACTGCTGGTAGATGGTGTGACAAAATTATCTGATATTAAGTTTCGTAGTGAAGAAGATAAACAGGCCATCAATTTTCGTAAAATGCTCCTGTCAGTGGCTGACGATATTCGAGTGATCATTATCAAATTTGCAGACCGTCTCCACAATATGCGCACCTTAAAGCATTTACCAGCCGTCAAGCAACGTCGGATCGCCAGAGAGACCCGAGATATATACGCTCCGTTGGCCCACCGTCTGGGTATGTACCGCATCAAATCGGAGATGGAAGATCTGATTTTTAAAATTCTGGAGCCAAAAGCCGCTAAGGACCTGGAAAAACTTATCCCGAAGCGTCAGGTATTCTTTGAAAAGTATGTTAAGAAATTTCTTGAACCGGTGATTGAGCGGATGGAACAGGCTGGTATTCAAGCAAGTTACAAAAGTCGCTTTAAATCACATTACTCGATCTTCCGGAAGATGCGTGATCAGAATCGACCCTTTGAGGATGTCTATGATATTTACGCCGTTCGGGTAGTGGTTGAGAAAGTGGAGGAATGTTACAGTGTTTTGGGACTGATCCACTCATTTTATACACCCATCCAGGAGCGCTTTAAAGATTTTATTGCTCAACCGAAAGCGAATGGATACCAAAGCATTCAGACCACGGTTGTCGGACCAGATGGCTTGCCTGTTGAAGTTCAGGTCCGGACATTAGATATGGATCAAACTGCTGAAGAAGGTGTGGCAGCGCATTGGCAATATAAAGAGAACGGTATAAAATCCAGCCAGGATGACATTGATCAACAGGTCAGTTGGTTACGCAATTTAGTGGATATCCTCCAAACCGAGGACAAAACGACGGCCCATCAATTTATGGATTTGTTAAAGATCGATCTGTATAAAGATGAGATCTTTGTCTATACACCGAAGGGTGAGGTCCGTATACTGCCCCTGGGTGCCACGCCCCTTGATTTTGCCTTTGATGTTCATTCCCAGGTGGGTTTGCACTGTATCGGTGCGAAGGTGAACAGTCGTATCAAACCACTGAATAGTCAGCTGGAAAGTGGTGATAAGGTTGAGATCATCACCAGTGATTCACAGAAACCCAATTCATCCTGGCTAAAATTTGTAAAGACCTCAAAGGCCAAATCCAATATCCGCAAGTGGATCAAGGGCCAGGAGTTTGAACAAAGTTTGCGTCTTGGGAAAGAGATCCTGGAAAAAGAATTACGTAAGATACGGAAGGCCAAAGAATGGAAGAGTCTTAAGAATCCACACCTTGACCTGAAGTTCGCGTCTGAAGAGAAAATGATCGCCTCGTTGGGATCAGGTCACCGGACAATTTCTTCGATCCTTTCGAAATTCTTTCCTGATGAGTATATCTCACCGCGCCAGGAACGCAGCGAAAGCCAGTTTGCCGAATCATTTTTGAACCGGGCACGCCGGAACACCCGCGGTGTTTCCATCCATGGTATTGATAATATGATGATCAGTTTTGGGAAATGTTGTAATCCGATTCCTGGCGATCCCATTATTGGTTTTATCACCCGGGGACGGGGCATCACAGTTCATCAGAAGTCGTGTGAAACTGTGGGGAGTAATTTGACTGAGAAGGAAAGGATTATTGACGTAGATTGGGCTGCCGCCAGATCGCAGAAATTTCTGGTGCGGTTGAAAATTCTGGCTCAGGAACGCAAACACCTGGTTCGGGATGTCACCGAGACCATTTCAGCCTATGATATAAATATTGATACGCTATCAATGAAGGTCGACGGTGATGTGGTTACCGGTCTGGTCATTATTGAGATAGAGGGTGTCAAACAATTGGATCGATTGAAATCAAAACTATTGGCTTCCAATGGCGTAATAAGCGTCGAACGTGAGTAAAAGCCATACTTAAGAAAGGACAACACATGCAAATCACTTACACAAAAAAAGATGTCGCGAAAAAGACCGCTGAGAAACTTGGCCAAAAAATATTCCAGACGGAAGAGATCGTGGATGGTGTTTTTACGGTTTTACGTGAAATGATGAGTGGCGATGATCCCTCTATCCGCATCGAAATTCGTAATTTTGGTGTTTTTGAGGTTAAACCCACTAAGGCAAAACCACGTGCCCGTAATCCTCGAACCAACGAAGAGATCTACGTTCCCGCACGTCGCAAGACCCATTTCAAACCTGGTAAATTGCTGAAAGAAGTTTTGAAACAGCCCCTCAAGTAAAGACCTGAGTATGCCGGGACGGATTCTTGCCATCGATCCGGGAGGTCGGCGGGTCGGGCTGGCATTGTCAGATCCCTTGCGGATCATTGCCAGCCCCTTTGAGACTCTGCTGGTAAAGGACAATGAAGATGCTATCAGACAGATCTGTGCAGTTATCAAGGAACAGCAGGTGACCGAATTGGTTGTTGGCATGCCGTTGCGACCGGGAGCCCAGCAGAGTGAACAGGCTAAAAAGGTATCCGTTTTTATTGAAGCCCTAAAGGCTAAGGTTGAGCAACCGGTGTATACCATCGATGAGAGTTACAGCTCTGTAGAAGCTGAAGAATCCCTCCACCAAATGGGCCGGAAGATCGGTCAGGATAAAGGAGCTGTCGATCGGATTGCAGCAGCCATCATCTTGAAACAATATCTTCAGGAAACTCAAGGGTACTGATCATGACGAAACGATTCACGGCCGAATCACTGGCAATACTGTCAGGGCTTTTATTTACCCTCAGTTTTCCGCCATTTGATATGTTCTTTGTGGCCTGGGTCGCTTGGTTACCTCTGTGGGTCGCCCTGCAACAGGAAGGTTGGGAACGGGGGTTTAAACTTGGTTTTATTACTGGATTTATCTTTACCCTGACCAGTTTGAACTGGGTGGCCAATAATTCTGGAACCTCCCTGTTGATCGCCTCTGCCTCCATGTTGGCCAGTGTGGTTTATTTATCACTCTGGTTTGGTCTCTTTGGGTTGATCATTGCCCGAACCGGTCGAAATCTGGGTAGCAAAGGTCTGTGGCTGGCTCCGGTTTTCTGGGTTTCTGTGGAGTTTATGTTCAGCTATCATGGCTATACGCTGGCGTTTCCCTGGTTATCGCTGGCCATGACCCAGAATTTCGCTTTACCCTTGCAGCAGTTTGCTGAATACGGGGGGATATATGCCGTTAGTTTCTGGGTCGTAATGGTCAATACCATTCTATTCCAACTTGAGTTTGGTAAAATGACGGTTCGGACCCAGCAATTGGTCTGGGGCATGTTGGGATTTTTTATTGTGGGATCCTTCATCTTTGGGGCGGTCCGCATGAAGGTTATTGGACAAAGCGATCATTCAACCATCGCAGTTGGGATTATCCAGACCAATCTTGATCCTCATCAAAAATGGGTGCGCGCCAAGAAAAGCAAACACGTGGAAGCAATATTGGCACAATCCAGGCAGGTGATCGCTGATAGCGCCAAGATCATAATCTGGCCGGAAAGTGCCGTCCCGGCCCATTTATACTATTACCCACAGTTCGATCGAAAAATCCGTAATTTTGTTGAACAAAATGCAGTTTCCATTCTTACGGGAGCCTTGCATCATGTTGAAAAGGGTGGGGAATACCTGTTCTATAATTCAGCTTTTTATTATTCTCCCGGGATGCCGGTTGCCATTTATAGTAAACAGAGTCTGGTCCCTTTTGCAGAGCGAATTCCCCTGGTGGAATCCTTTCCAATCTTGAAAAACCTGAATTTTGGGCAAGCCAATTTTGAACCTGGGACCGAAGCAGTGGTCTACCCCATGGGTAGTCGCGATGAAGTGACTGACCTGGGTACCCTTATTTGCTACGAATCTGCTGACCCCTACGTATTTCGTAGATTCATGAACAAAGGTGCCGATCTTATGTCCATCATTACTAATGATGCCTGGCTGGGGAATTCTCCCGGCCCCTATCAACATCTGGCCGCTGGCCGTTTACGAGCCATTGAACATCGAGTTAGTATCGCCCGGGCCGCTCAGACCGGTATCAGTGCCATGATCTTGCCCAGTGGTCGGATCGCTGCATCGATCCCACTCGGCGAGAAGGGTGAGATTGTTTATGATGCCCCACTGGGGCTGGAGCGTACCTATTTCACCCGCAATGGTAATGTTTTTGCGCTGAGTATACTTTTGCTGGCCGCTTTAGGTCTCCTGACTGTCATGTTTGGCAAGGGCCGGAAACCGGTCTAATTCCCTTGCCGGTGTGAAGGTACGAACCTGTGTTCTCAAGAACGATCATTGGCTGCACCTTATTGCTTTTGATGGGGCTCACACAAGCTCAAACCAGTCACCGTGGTCTTACAAAAGAATTGCTGCGCGACCTGCAGGAAGCAGTCAGTGATAGTTCATCCGGATCTTCAGATCAACAAGTACTCCACTTCACTGGTGGAAAACCGATGGACACATACCTGAACAGAATGATCGATTTATCAGTTGGCGCAACTTCCAAGGCTGCTTTAGATCGGGTGGATAGTGTACAGGTGAGTATTCTGGACTATTCGCTTACGCTAAACAGAAACGTTGAAGAATCAACTCGGAACACTCGTTATACTCGGCAGTTAGCTCTCAGTGTTAGCTTTACGGTTGGGGAGCTTGAGTTTGACTGGCAGGGTAAAATAACTGACAAGCTATCCAATACTCAAGTGAGAGAACTCCTTGATGAGCAATTCCCGGTAAAAATCACCGGAAATTATGGGGCGGGGGAACCGCGCATGATCACAGTGATTCTCACGACCCTGAGTATCTTCTCCCTGGTGACTGTATTATTTTTTATAAGGACTTGAAATTTGTTATCTAAATTATTAAGAATTCTACTGATAAGCATTGTGTTGACATTTCAGGTGTGGGGGCAAACAACTCAGCTGGCTTCATCCAAACCATCCGTTTTGAAAAGTGCATTACTGCCAGGTTGGGGTGAGCACAGTTACAACTCAGCTATCCGGGGCTATCTTTTTAATGGGGTCGAAGCTGCTCTCTGGATCTTTTCTGGCATAGCCTACTCAACTGCCATCAGCCATGAGAATGATCTATACTATTTTGCCTCAGAATATGGGCAGATCTCAGATCCTCATCAACGCTCCGATGCTTTTCTGGACCGTGTTTCCAAATATGACAACATGGATGAGTATAATGAACAAATGCTGCGTAACCGGCAGTGGGATCGCGTATATTCTGCGGAGAATGGCGAATACTGGGATTGGGAATCACTTGAGAAACGACAGGAATATTTCAAGATCAAGACCCAGCGGTATTTATGGAGGCAACGATTGACCTATTCATTTGGGGCCATTGCACTCAATCATCTGGTCAGCACCATGGATGCCTTGTACCTCAAGCGCAGCCATACTTCCCTGACAGTCCAGCCCGAAATTGGGAATGGGAGCACTGGGATGCGCTTGCAATTTTCCTTCTGACCTCCTCGTTGCGGAGCCTTTGCGCGGCCGGATCAACCTGACACCACATAAATGACTACGACTGAAGCATCATTGACAAAATATGAACCAGAGGGAACCAATCCCTGGCTACTTTGGACGCTCTTTTTTTCAGCACTGCTGATCTTCGCCTCGCTGTGGATGATCCCCGATACACGCTGGCACTTGGTGGTCACTGGCATCACACTGATCATTCTTTGGCAGGGCTCACCCACACCCCTGAAGACCTTGGCCTATATTATCGGTTTGGTTGGATTCCTGGTACTGCTCCAGATTCTTTTCTCGTCCTTCATGCGATCTTTGTTTTTGCGGTCTCTGAACCAGGGTTTCCATTGGTCTGACTGGCAGTACTTATTATTTGCAGTAGCAAGATTTGCCTGGCCGCTGGCTATCGTAGCCACTTTCCAGAAGAAGCTGACCCAACCAACCATCATTGCGCACTTGACCCAATTACTAGCGCCTTTAAAATATCTGGGATTAAAGATCGATAAATTACAGGTCATGATTTTGTTAGCCCTGAAATTCATGCCTTCCCTGCAAACTGAATGGCATCGTTTCGCCCACTTCCAGACCTACTTTGTAGCGCGATTACCCAAAAGAACACTGATCCAAAAACTGAGCTATTGGCAGGGGGTGCTCAAGGCGCTGATATCCCACACTATCCACCGTTCTGTTAGTATTGGAGACCTGCTTGCCTTAAGGGGTATGCCTGGTCGTTCGGCTCTGGTCTCAGGAAAACACCTGGTCATACCGGCCTTGCTCTGGATTACCGTAGGTCTGTTGTTCTTTACCGTGGAACCGGGCATTTTTTATATCTGGATAAGCCTGACCATTTGGATGGGATTGGTCGCTATTTCTCATGGCCAATTGGAGGAGCTGTGAGAATCGCTCTGTTGATCCAGTATGATGGTAGCAAGTATTTTGGTTGGCAGATTCAAACTGATCCCAATACCATTCAAGGTTTTCTCCAGCAGGCTCTTGGTAGCGTATTTGATGCCCCCGGTGGGCTGGTAGGGTCTGGCCGGACTGATAGTGGTGTACACGCTCTGGGACAGGTCGCTCACTTTGATGTAGCAGCAAGCGCCATCCCGGTTAACAATATCTGGATGGCTTTAAATCGACATCTCCCTGATGACATCCGGGTCACCGCTTCCAGACAGGTCGCTGAAGACTTCCACAGTCGCTTTCAGGCGAATCAACGGGAATATCGATACATCATCGGCAGACACCAGCAGGTCTTGCTGAGAGATTTTCAATGGTATGTAAAATTTCCTCTGGATATAAATAAACTGCATCAGGTCTGTCAGCTCATCCTGGGTGAACATGATTTAAGTAGTTTTTGCTATGCCGGTACTGAAACTGAGAATATGATCTGCAGCATTGCTCAGGCCAAATGGTCGGAAACAACGGATCTGAGTTTGAAATTTGAAGTCAAATCAGATCGTTTTCTGCACCACATGGTGCGCATGTTAGTCGGTAGTATGATCGAGGTCGCCCGGGGTAAGTGGGATATGGACCATTTTTCAGATTTGCTATCACAGCCCAATCGTCAGGCGCATGCTATCACTGCCCCAGCCAAAGGCCTGGCTCTCATGCATGTTCGGTACCCCACCGAACGTCAACCTGATTGGTTTGATCCCGCACAGAACCTTGCCTCTACTGTTGCTAAGGGTTAATATCAGCTCGTCATGACAAAGCAGGAAATATGAAAAAGATCACCACCCTGATTTTCGCCCTGGCCTTATTTCTGGGCATGTTAACCCTTTCGCTAAGAGAGATCAGAAACTGGCAGCTCTCAGACATGGCACCTGCGTACCCGGTAAAGGAACCTCAGGTATCCCCGGCAGCAGCGCAAATAACTCCGGATGTTGAACCTGAGCGGATATCCCTGGTGGATTCCCGGGAAACTGCTATAACACGGGGCATTGCCAATGTATCACCAGCAGTTGTCGGCATTTCAGTGACCCAGATCCGCTATTCCCAATCACCGGTGATGGCTGACCCTTTCTGGCGCTTCATGATGCCAGGGACACCCCGCTGGTTTCAGGAAAAGGTATCCTCACTTGGGTCTGGTTTTATTTATGATGTACAAGGTTTTATCATTACCAATGCCCATGTAGTGGAGCAGGCAGTCGATATCACCGTTACCTTGGCTGATGGCTCCCAGCATGGCGCTGATCTCATCGGTATCGATAAAAAAACTGATCTGGCACTGATCAAGATCAAGGACCAGGGAAAGTACCACGCTGCCCAGCTGGGCAACTCTGACGAGATCATCATGGGGGAGTGGATCATTGCCCTGGGAAACCCCTTTGGTCTGTTCAGTGAAAGCCGGATGCCAATTGCCACTGCCGGTATAGTCAGCAGCCTGCACATGGATTTTGGTTTCCAGCAATCTGGTAGGGTCTATCAGGATATGATCCAGACTGATGCATCCATCAATTCAGGAAATAGTGGGGGACCGCTGGTCAATTCTCATGGGCAGGTCATCGGGATCAACACCTTTATCTTTTCCGGAGAAAACAATAGTGGATCCATTGGGATCGGTTTTGCTCTGCCCATTAATCGAGCCATGGTCATTATTGATGAGCTGCGCAGTAAAGGCTTCGTAGATCGCAATTATTCTACCGGTATCATGTATCGGGATAATAATGTTCGTAATGCCCGATTATTTGATCTGAGTATCTCAACCGGCGTGATCGTCATCGGTATCAAGGATGGGTCACCTGCCCAGCGTGCTGGCATACAGGCCGGGGATCTTATTGTTGGCCTGGAGGGTCAACGTATCCAGACCAACGATGATATATTTGCCTATTTCATCAGCCATAATTTAAAAAGTGGTGACCAGCTCGTCCTAAATATTTTGCGGGGGGATACACGCCTGGACATGCCCATCATCCTGGGTGAAACCAAACCTTAGACCCACAAAACCCTTCCACCCCGTTACTGACTGAACTGTTTTTTCTTGAGGATTACCGGGTCTTTGGCAAGCTATTGGGACCAATAATCGCCTTTTTATGCTGCAACCACACCCAATCACACTATCCCTCACTTCCTAATGTGCTTGCTTCAAATGAGCCTAACAAATGGTATAATAATAACTGGTTTATCAATTATTTGTCTGGGTTCTCATCTATGCTCATCCGTATGCATCCAGCCTGCCAAGGCCTAGCTGGAAGCGACGCCCAGTGGCTAAAAAGTTTTGTTTTACAACAGGTATTATCAAACCCCCCAATAGGAAATGCGTGTTTCAATCTGGAGCACTGCCGCTTATCTTGCCTTGGTTTATGTGAAAGGAATCAAACTGACATCTATGGCTCGAGAAGGTTATCCAAATATCGCGATCATTTTAGGACTGACACTGATCCTAACGACCATTGCATTTTTTATGGGTGGTTCCCTGTATTGGAAGATCCCTTCCATGATCAGTGGCTTGCTACTCCTCTTTACGCTGTACTTTTTTCGCGATCCAGAACGTGAGATTAAAGTCGATCCCCGGCATATTCTAAGCCCGGGCGATGGGGTCATTGTCGAGATCAAAGATGTAGAAGATGATTTCGTAGGACAGGCGCAGCAGATCACCATGTTTTTGTCGCCCCTGAATGTGCATATTAATCGTGTGCCGGTGAGTGGGAAGATCGCCTTTGTGAGATACAAGTATGGTGCTTTCAAAGCAGCCTTTGCCGAGGATGCCTCTGAGGTGAATGAACAAAGTGTGGTGGGCATTGAGAACGATCTGGTCAAAGTGAAGTTTGCTCAGGTGGCTGGTGCCTTAGCGCGCCGGATCATTAATTACCTACGTGAAGAAGATGAAGTCACACAAGGTGAGCGTTACGGTCTGATCAAGTTTGGAAGTCGTATGGATGTGACCATTCCACGCTCAGCAACAATTCTGGTTGAATTAAAAGAACCAGTGCGCGGTGGTCTGACCGTACTGGCTAAATTGGATTAAAGATGCCTGGAAAATCACCCCGTAAGCGGCGCCCTTTAAAAGAAAATCCCCGTCGCCGATTTATCCCCAATTCGCTGACGATCTTCAATATGTTTTTGGGTTTTATGTCTATCATCTCCTCAGCAAATGGCAACTATTTTTGGGCCGCCTGGTTTATTGTTTTTGGCGGTCTGTTTGACGCTTTTGATGGTAAGATCGCCCGGGCTCTTGACAGTACATCTGATTTTGGGATCCAATTCGATTCCCTGGCTGATATTATTACCTTTTGCCTGGCACCGGCTGTTTTTGTTTACATGGTATGGGCAGAACCGCTGGGCCAATTAGTAGGTGGGTTTTATGCGTTTATGCCCCTGATGCTGGGGTCTATCCGTCTGGCTAAATTCAATCTGGAGGCAGAGGGTGATCAAAAAGAAGGTTTTTATGGGGTCCCTACGCCACTTATGGCCATGACCGTGGTTGGGCTCTATCTCTTCATGAGTCAAATCCATGAGTATCCGGTTTTTCAATGGGCACCAAAATACCCGGGTGGCGATGCGCGCATCGTTTTGCCATTTATAATGATCGTGTCCAGTCTCATGCTATCGAAGATCCCGTTTGCAAAATCTCCCAAGATGAGTCTCAAGGGGTCAATGAAGGAAAAATGGGGCATTATCTCAGCACTCCTGATGATATTCCTGACCTTTGTCAGCAAGGGCTTCCTACTTTTTCCAATTGCCCTGATGTTGATTGCAACCAGCCTTATTAAATGGACGAAAAGCCATCGGGATACAATAGATGACGTTGAGGTGATTTGATGGATCCCAAGCGACGAAATATCAAAATTATTGTGCTTATGATCTTTAGCGGGGCCATTATCGGTACTGTTTTTGGCGATGTGGCTGCCGCCCTGCTTCCGGAAAGTGTAGTTCGTGACTTTTTTACCCTGGCCTTTGATTCAGCAAAATATGGATTGGCCGAACCCTTTGTACTCGATCTGAGGTTTTTTTCCATCACCTTTGGATTTACAATTAAAGTTAACTTCATGGGGGTCGTGGGAATGGGTGTGGCTTACTATCTATTGCGGTATTATAGAGTATAATTTGGGCATTATGAAAATAGAAAATGGAAAAACGCAATTCTGGATGAGTTTGAAGATGGGTTAAATATGTTCTGTTTTCGAATGTTTATATAAAAAATATGAGGAGTTTATAATGGGATTACCTGGTGGCTGGGAATGGCTAATAATCATTCTGTTTATACTGATCTTTTTTGGTGCGAAACGACTACCGGAAATGGCAAAAGGTCTGGGGAAAGGTATCCGCGAGTTTAAAGGTGCCTTGAGCGGTATTACCGATGAGATTGAGAAGGCAGGAAAAACACCTGCTGAACCAAAGTCTGAGACCAAACCAGAGGAAAATAACCAGGATCAATGATCGACGTTTAGGCAACTGACGTCTCCTGTAATAGTATTCACGACATAATAGAGCTGGGGCTCGGTTAATCGATGGGTTCCCTGATACACAGGTCAGATGATGTGATCCATGGATCTGAATATGTGAAAAATACATCGATATACTGCCGAACTTATCTACCAGGGTACCAATCAGGATCAAATTTGAAACAATGGATCGTTTTGTGACTATAACAGACGATTTGAGACGTGAGTAACCGCTGGATTTTGATTATTAAAGGGTTTAAATAAAGTGACTATCGGTTTTCAATATCCTGGATTAATATGGATGTTCGTTCTCATTCCGATTCTGCTAACCGTCTATTTATTCTGGAGCCGACAACGGTTCGGGACCTTACGTTTTTCCTCGTTTCAATTATTTGAGGGAATCTCATCAAACTCGGGAATGTGGCGCAAACACCTGCTCTTTGGATTGCGATTGCTGGCCCTGAGTGCCATAATTCTAGCCCTCATGCGACCCCAGGAACGCAACGCCTTGCAAGAGCTGAATGCAGAAGGCATTGATATCATGTTGGTGATTGATATTTCCGGATCCATGCGTGCCATGGACTTTAAACCCAATCGACTTGAAGCAGTAAAACGCGTGGCACAGACCTTTGTGACCCAACGCAAAAATGACCGGATCGGCCTAAATGTCTTCGCCCGGGAAAGCTTTATGCAATGTCCACTCACCACGGACCTCAATCGTCTCAATGAATTTATTGCCAGTATCGAGATCGTGAATGAGAAATTTGACGGGACTGCCATCGGGATGGCCCTGGCTGGTGCTGTGAATCGTTTGCGTGATTCTGATGCCAGGAGTAAGGTCATTGTGCTCCTTTCTGATGGCCGCAATAATGCCGGTGAATTGGATCCTATCACCAGCTCCGAACTGGCGCGTGATTTTGGGATTCGCATCTACACCATCGGTGCTGGTAAACGAGGAAGTGCCGCGCTACCGGTGCAGACCGTCATTGGCGTTCGAACGGTTCAGGTCCAGGTGGATGTTGATGAAGAAACGCTTTCCCGCATCGCAGACATTACCGGTGGGAAATATTTCCGGGCGACTGATGAAAAAAGCCTGGCAGTGGTCTATCAGGAGATCTCCGAGATGGAGACCACCGAATATAGTGTTCGTGAATATGTGCAACACGCCGAGCTATTTTACTATCCGCTGCTGTTTGCCCTGGGTCTGCTGGTCTTGGAGTATGTGCTCGAACGCAGTATTTTCAGGAGATTCCCCTAATGATCCGCTTTGAAGCATTCCCGGAGGTGCTGCAATGGATATTGTGGCTGATAATTCCGGTCCTGATGGGGATCGGGTTGTGGGCCGGTGCGATCAAAAAGAGGACCCTGATCCGAGCCGGTGATCCTGAACTCATCGAACAACTTTCGCACAGCGTGAGTAAACAGAAACGTCGCCTAAAGGATCTGCTCAGGTTTTCCGCTATCAGCCTTATTTTATTTGCTGTGTGGGGACCTAAATTTTCGGATGAATTGACTGAAATTCACCGGGAAGGGGTTGATATCGTCATTCTTCTGGATGTTTCTAATTCTATGCGTGCCCAGGACATCAAACCGGATCGATTGGAAAAAGCCCGTTTCGAGTTGCGAAAATTGATCAAGGAATTGAGAGGGGATCGCATTGCATTGGTAGTGTTTGCCGGTCAGGCACACTTACAGACACCCCTGACCCTGGATTATTCTGCTTTTGAGATGTTTCTTGATATATCAGATGAAACTCTCATCGGTGTCCAAGGCACTTCTTTTGAAAATGCCCTTGAGGTGGGATTGAGTGCCTTTGATCAGGAGGATACACAGCACCGGGCCATGATCCTTATCTCTGATGGTGAAGACCATGAGGGTCAACTTGATGAAGTCCTTGAACGCGCCAAGGCTGAAAATGTGATCATCCACACCGCTGGTATTGGTTCTTTCTCGGGTACGCCGATCCCCATATTTGATGATCAAAGAAAATTGACGGGCTACCGCAAGACCCGGACAGGTGAGGTTGTGACCACTCGCTTGTATACTGAAACACTTCAAACCATCAGTGTTGAAACTGGGGGTCGCTTTGTGCACTTAAACACCGCTTCAGCTAGCCTTGACGAAATCTACAATGATATTCTGGGGATGGAGCAAAAAGAATTCAGCCGTCATGAATTTACTAATTTTAAAGAACAGTATCATTGGTTTGTATTCTTGGCACTGTTGTTTCTGGTGCTGGAACTTCTGATCACTGATCTCCATGGGACAGATCGAAATTGGCAGGGAGATTATATTCGTGATTAGCCGGCCATTTATAACGACAAAGCTGCCCGGCGTTTTGATTTTGATTCTGGCTGTTTCAACAAGTTCCCTGTTCGCCCAATCCGATGCAAACCGTGCTTTTGAAGCTGAACAGTATAAAGCTGCCATCGAAGCCTGGGATAAACAACTACAAGAGCATCCTGAGTTAAAAGGCATTCATTACAACCAGGGCAATGCCCAGTTTAAGTTGGGTGAACTGGATGATGCCATCAGTGCTTACGAACAGGCGCTCAGTGTGCAAGATCGAGATGCACTGGCTGATATATATTATAATCTTGGTAACTCCTGGTTGCATAAACAGGAAGTTGATAAGGCTCGCGAATCTTTCAAGCAAGCCCTTCGATTACGGCCAGGTGATGCCGATGCAAAAACAAACCTTGAATTGTTAAATAACATGCCGCCACCTCCACCACAGCAACAGCAATCTGACCAGGATCAAGATGACCAGGATCAGCAGGAGAGCGAGGAACAACAACAAGATCAGAATTCCCAATCTGAGGAGCAAGATCAAGAACAGGACCAGGAGCAGGAACAGCAATCTGAAGATGAACAGCAGGAATCTGAGGATCAGCAAGAACAGGGAGAGCAAAAAGAGCAGAATTCTGCCGAGGATGAAACGGCTGTTGATCAGGAACAGCTTATGGACGCTCAACAATTATTAGATGCGCTCAAGGATCGTGAAACTGAAAATATGCGCGAACAGATCAGATTAAAGACATCAGGACAGGACAATGAGAAGGATTGGTAGGATGCAGCATTTAGCCAAATTCTTCATATTGGTGTCCATGGTAATGGTCAGTCGTAGCATGGCTGCGCCTGTGGTGAAGGCCAGTATCGATGCCAAGCAGGTGCTGGTACAGGAATCTTTCACCTTAACCATCCAGGTTGAAGGCAGTGAAGACATGCCACGGATCCACTTACCAGATTTCCCGCAACTGGCGCTACTGTCAGGACCTATGCAATCCTCAAACTACAGTGTGATAAATGGTAAGGTAAGCAGCAAAAAGTCACTGAGTTATACCTTTGTAGCCCTGGAACCAGGACGTATCACTATTCCCGCTCTGGCAGTCTTTTTGGGGAACAAAACCTATCGTACCCAGGCCCTATCACTGGAGATTCTGGCTGCGCGGTCATCCAGGTCCAAACGGGGCAACTCTGGCCAGAGTGTGTATGTTCAAGCTATCCCATCAAAATCCAGCGTCTATCTCGGTGAACCAGTGAGTGTTCGGTACAAACTATTTACCAAGGTGGGTGTTTACAATTATCAGGTGGATAAACTCCCCAACGCAGTCGGTTTTTGGGCTGAAGAGATACCCCAGGCCTCTCAACCCAGGTTGGTATCTGAAATAATTGCTGGGGTTCGCTACAATACTGCCGTTCTCAAGACGGTAATTTATTATCCCACCCGGTCAGGCACACTTGAGATCGATCCGCTGAAGACCGAGCTGGAGATAGAGGTGAAATCGAATCAGCGCAGCCGCCGTATGTTCAATGACCCCTTCTTCAATAACAGTCGGAAGGCTACCAAGAATTTTTTATCCAATCCGATCAAGATCACGGTAAAAGAGCTACCAGATCCAAGACCGGCAAACTTCAGTGGGGCGGTTGGCAAGTTCCAGATCAAAGCGGAATTAGACACGAATGCCGTGTTTGCCAATGATGCTGTAGGTCTGAGTATCACCCTGAAGGGCTCAGGAAATTTTAATTCTCTGCGGCTCCCTGAACCTGACCTCCCGGATGGCGTAGATATTTTTAAACCGGAGCGCACCGAATCCATCAAAATTCGGAATATGAAGCATAGTGGTCAGAAACGCTCGACCTATCTGCTGGTGCCACGAGAACCAGGCCAACTGGTCATTGACCCGGTTGAATTTACCTACTTTGACCTTAGTGCCCGCAAGTACATTACCAGGAGCAGTGGAGAGATCAAATTGACCGTTTATGATGCCGAAGGAACTCAACCCGTTGTCACATCTGGTTACAGCCGTGAGGAGGTGGAACTGATGCAGGATGATATTCGCTATATCAAGGCTGCTGACAACCGGTTTACCCAGGTTGAAGCTTCACCTTTCACCCCGGGTTACTGGGGAGCCCACGTCCTGGGTATCCTTGCTATTTTAGGCGTCTTCGGATATGAACATCGAACCCACCAGTTACAAAGCAACACCAGTTTACGACGGAGTGTAAAAGCCATGGCTCAAGCCCGCAAAAGGCTCAGAAATGCCCAAAAACTGGCTGAAGATTCTGAAGAATTACGCGCTCTGCTACATCAGACCATTGTGGGTTTCATTGCTGCCCGTCTGAACACTGCTGAGAATGCAATGGATACCATTGGTTTTACTGAATTACTCAGGGACAAACAAATTTCTGAAAATATCATTCTTGAGACTGAGGCTTTTTTAGAAGGACTGACCATGGATCGGTTTGCACCGGGTGCCGTCCAGAGATCTGCCAAAGAATGGATCACAGCCACTCAAAAGCTATTACAGGATCTGGGAAAGGTATTATGAAGCACTGCCGATTGACCACTCTATTCCTGCTGGTATTTGTCATCAGTTCTGGATATGGCGTAGATTTCGAAGGGCTCCTGATCTCAGGAAATGAATATTATGAACAAGGTGAGTTTAGCAGAGCCATCCAGGAATATGAAAAGATCCTGAAGGCACAGGGCACCTCAGCCGTACTCCATTACAATCTGGGGAATGCCTATTTTAATCAAAAGAACTATGGTCAAGCCATCCTCAACTTTGAAAAAGCCCGGATCCTGCAACCCAGAGATGCCGATATCCGGCATAATCTGAAGTTCAGTAAACTATTTCTTAAAGATCGTTTTGATCTTCCAGAACCCATGCCGCTGGTGGCCTGGTACAATGACCTACGTCAGAGCCTGTCCCTGGCTGAGCTAAAGTTATGGGAATCCTTCTGGTTTGCTCTCCTGGTCCTTGGCACAATATTGTATCGACTGCTAAGGGCTAGCAGGGGTGGCAGGGCGATCCTTTTGGCGACTTATGTTGTGGCAGCCCTGTTTGTACTCACCTCCGGTTGGCTGTGGGATCGTGCAGCGGAACTGGGTGAAAAACATGCCATCCTGCTGGTAAAAGAGGCTGGTGTTGCCAGTGCGCCGTTGGCCAGCTCCAGTATTTTATTTGTCATCCATGAGGGCACTTCTGCTGAAATTTTAAGTGCCACAGACAGCTGGTATGAAATTAGATTGGTAGATGGAAAAACGGGATGGATCCTACATGAAGCTGTTGGTGTGTATTAGTTGTCTTGTGCCCCTCTTATTATGGGGACAGGGAAAAGTAAAATATGATGAATCGTTTGACCCCACAACGCTAAATGACTGGCCAGATTCAAAAGTTCGCATTGAACGAATAAAATCTTTACAAGATTACTATTCAGGCTTGGGCGAGGAACCGGATTCAACCGAAATAATTGAACAATCAGACTTTGTGTTTCGGGTCCAACTGGGAAGTACCAGTGACTATGAAGCTGCCATCGCTCTGGAAGAACGGGCCGCCGCAACCTTCGAAAACGAGATTCAGGTCCAATTCGACAGTCCTTACTATAAAATTCGGGTTGGTCTGCTTAAAAATCGGGAAGAAGCCCAGGAACTGCAGCAATTTGCCATTCAAAACGGATATCGCCGGGCCTGGGTGCTACGCACAAAAAACAGTCCAGTAAATAATGAATGATGCAGGTTAGATATCGCCCTATGATCGCTAGCCATTATATTATACAAAATTTTAACGCTGCGATTATTAGTTTAACGTCTGAGTCTCTGGCAACCCAATGAGTTGAAGACCCCGACTGAAGCATGGGAGTGGGTTTTTAGGAGATGATTAACAATGGATTGGGAGAATTATGTCCGGTCACAGTAAATGGTCAACCATCAAGCGAAAAAAAGCGGTCGTTGATGCCGCTCGTGGTAAGGTTTTCACTCGGGTCGCAAAAGAATTAACCATCGCAGCCCGCACAGGCGGTGGTGATGAATCAGCAAATCCAAGATTACGAACTGCCATGGCGACGGCTCGGGCGGCAAACATGCCCATGGCCAATGTGGAACGAGCCATTAAGAAGGGCACTGGCGAACTTGAAGGCGTCATTATTGAAGAGATCGTCTATGAAGGATATGGTCCCGGTGGTGTGGCTCTCATGATGGAAGTCGCTACGGACAATCGGAATCGGACTGTCTCAGAAATTCGACATCTACTCAGTAAGTATGGTGGTAACCTGGCGAGCTCTGGTGCTGTGGCCTGGATGTTCGACACCAAGGGTGTTATCCAGGTACCGGCTGAGGGCGTTGATGAAGATGAACTCATGCTGAGTGCTTTGGAAGGGGGAGCAGAGGACCTGAGTAACGAGGGTGATTATTTTGAGATTCTCACCGCCCCTACCGACCTTAATACTGTCAACGAAGCATTGATCGAAGGCGGCTATCCTATTGAACTGGCCGAACTTCAACACATCCCCAACAACTTTACCGAAGTAAGCGCCGAGGATGTTCCGAAAGTGGTTACTCTCATGGAAATCCTGGATGATCACGATGATATGCAGAAACTTTCTGCCAGCGTGAACTTTACGGATGAAATGCTGGAAGGTCTGGAGTAGACTCTGAGGATTATTGGCATTGATCCCGGACTCCGAATACTCGGTATCGGTGTCATAGATTATGATGGAAACCGATTCCAGGCAGTTTATTCTGGGGTGGTCAAAACAAAAAATAGTGATTCATTAGCGAATAAATTATCACAACTCTATCAGGGGATCGCTGATATTCTGAAGCAGTATCAGCCGGATGTTCTAGCCATCGAAGAGACCTTTTACGGGAAGAATGTTAAAACTGCGCTTTTGATGGGGCATGTCCGAGGGGTGGCCATGGTTGCCGGTCGTCATGCCGGTCTGGAAGTTCATGAATACGCTGCGCGCAAGGTGAAATCAGCGGTGACCGGGAACGGTGCAGCTGATAAACAGCAGGTCCTCTATATGGTAAAACGACTACTTAAGCTGAAAGAAGATCCGGTTACCATGGATGCATCGGATGCGCTGGGTATAGCTATTTGTCATGGTCTCAACTATAAACTTGCTAAACTGGGGTCCTAATGTACGAATTCATCTCTGGAAAACTGGTCAGCAAACAAGCTGATCATATTGTCATTGAAACCGGTGGTATAGGATACCGTCTCAAGGTTTCCTACAGTACCTTTGAACAATTACCAGGTGAGGGAGAAGCTGTCAAAATCTTCACCCATTTGCACGTCAGGGAGGATATTTTCGATCTGTACGGCTTTGCCCAAAAAGCTGAACGGGAATTCTACCATAAGCTCATCGCCATTTCGAAAATTGGCCCCAAGGCAGCCCTGGCGATCCTGTCTGGTGGTTCTCCGGCTGATATCAGCAATTGGATCATGGCTGAAGACGCCAAGACCATCGCCAGGACCCCGGGAATTGGCCCCACCACTGCCAAGCGGATCATCCTCGAGCTAAAACCCAAGATCGAAAAAGGTTTAGGCTTCACAGATCCAGGTCATCTTACCAGCAGCTTGGGAACCAGCAGCATTGAAGATGAAGCGATCATGGCTTTGGAAGCACTGGGTTATGCCCGTTCTGAAGTTTATACCAAGATCCGTCGGATTGTCAAGGATAGTGCCACCGAACTGACTACCGAACAGCTAATCAAAAAGACCCTCCACAAGTAAAGCCAAGGGAATGCTTTGCCTCAACAGCGCTCCCTCGTCAATTTATGGCTCGTCACTCCGATCTAGCACACCTTTTGCACAGCCATAATCACTATGATCTACGATAAACTGATTATTGGTGGGGGATTGGTCGGACTGGCTACTGCTCTGGCTATTCGGGCTCAGGATCCGGACTGTCGCCTGGCGGTGCTGGAAAAGGAAGCGGATTGGTCCCGGCACCAGTCGGGTCGCAACAGCGGTGTAATTCATGCAGGTGTATATTATCAACCCGGTAGTAAAAAAGCTCAGTTTGCACTGGCGGGCAATGCTTCCATGTATGCCTTTTGTCAGCAACACCAGATACCCGTTGAACGCTGTGGGAAATTAATTGTCGCTACGTCTAATGACCAGTTGGTCGGTCTTGATATGTTACATGAGAGAGCAAGGTCTAATGGACTGGATGTCAGTAAGTTAAGTGCTGAGGAGTCACATGAGATAGAGCCCCATGTGAAGTGTATTGCAGCCTTGCTAGTGCCCTCTACAGGAATTGTAGATTTTAAGCTTGTGGCAAGAAAATATGTGGAATTGTTAAAAGCCTGGGATGTGGACCTGTTCCTCAATTGCCAGGTCCGGGAGTTGAAAGCGCATGGCTGGGGCTATTCACTGGGCACCAATAAAGGCGTGTATCAGACGAAGTATTTGATCTCGGCAACCGGGCTTTACGCGGATCGTATAGCAGCGAAAACCGGTAATGATCCAGAAATGAAGATCATTCCCTTTCGGGGTGAGTACTGGCATGTCAAACCTGAGAAACGTCATCTGGTCAAGAATCTGATCTATCCGGTTCCAAATCCCAACTTCCCTTTTCTGGGCGTTCATCTGACCCGTCTAATAGATGGCAGTGTCCACGCTGGTCCCAATGCAGTATTGGCTTTCAGCCGCGAGGGCTATTCCTGGGGAACGATCAAGGGTCGGGATCTGTTGGAAACTTTGACCTATCCTGGATTTTGGAAACTGGCTGGGACGTATCTGGGGGAAGGCACACGGGAAATGTACCGCTCACTGGTAAAAGCTGCCTTTCTAAGTAGCGTACAACAACTGATCCCGGAGATCCAGTCAGAGGATTTGGACAGAGGGGAAGCTGGTGTCAGAGCGCAGGCTTTGCGGGTCGATGGTAGTCTTATCGATGATTTTCAGCTTCTGGAACGAAAAAATGCCATCTTTGTGCTGAATGCACCTTCACCGGCAGCCACAGCCAGTCTGGAAATTGGGAAGTATATTGCCACCATGATAGGTACGACCTAGCGTGGGTTAGATGTTTTACCTGTCAAATATTAGCTCATATTACTGGTTTTAATGGTAGAGACGTTGCATGCAACGTCTAGAACTGATAATTTATTAAGCTGACCTTACCATCCGCTGCCGTTACCAATACTGAGTTGGCGGAAACCGGGGCCAGCATATTGACCAAACCATCACTCACCCGGTAGTGCCAGATCATTGTACCAGTGGCGCTGTCCAAACAATAGACCCGGCCATCTTTGGTCCCGAAAAATAAATTTCCAGCTTTTTCGACTATTGCAAAGGGTGCAAAATCATAACCATACCCAGCATCTATTATCCAATCCAACTGAAACCGATCTGCGGCGGTTGAGATGGCAAAGACAGTATCGTTCATGGTCCTGGAAAAAATAGTTTCACCATCTTCGGAGATCCCGATCATTTCCCGAACCTGATGACCTGTTTTGCGCCAGACTGTTGCACCACTTTTTAGGTCAATAGCGGTCATGGCACGATCAGGAGCCACGATAAAAACTTTTCCATGAGCGGCCACTGGCCAACAGGCAGCTGGCGAATACAAGGGTCCCCTGCGACCCTCTGACCATTTCCATAGCAAACTACCGTCTCTGATGTGAAGCGCGTAGCAGGACCCATCCCAAGCGCCAAACATGACCCGATCATGGCTAATGACAGCTCTGGTTTCGATATAACCGTTGATCTGAGAATAGGCCCAATTTATTTTTCCATTCCGCAGATTTAAATTGCGGAAAACACCATCTCCACTACCGATATACACCCTATTCTTGTGAATAAGAGGTGAACCAAGCATTGGACCACTGGTTTTCACCTGCCATTTAAGTTTTCCAGTTTTTGCTGATAAACAGGTGATGGTCGAATCAACTGACCCAAACACAATTCGAGAACCTTTTGGTGCCGGAGTAGCATGGATGGGTCCCTGGCCCTGCCAGCTCCAAACTAGAGCGCCAGATTCCAGGTTCAGCGCCATAACCCGCCCGCCGGTGGTACTCACAAAAACCTTATCATTTTGGAGCACAGGTGCTGAGGTGATCAGGTCACCGGTCGAAACTTGCCAGCTCAGGGTCACACCAGCTGTATCATTCTCCGAATAATCAGGAGCCGCTAGTTTTAAAGAATCACGGGTATCGAGATCACCCAGGGAGAGTGTGTGCCAGAGGAGCAGAGTATCACTTTCCGGAACCCGTTCATAAAATCTGGCACTGTCTGATGCGAGTCTGACCATGGTGTAACCGCCAGCTTGGCTGGATCTGCTCAGGGTGGATCGGCTCATAATACCAGGGATTCCTTCAAATGACCGGATTCGATTAGCATGACCATGACCGTGGAGCACGGCCTGGATGTTGAAAGGTCGGATCACGTCCCGCAGTGCATACCAATTGTCAACACTGGGGTTCAGGGGGTAATGCATGACTATAAATATCTTTTGTCTGGGGTCAGGCAGGGATTGGAGAATGCTGTCCACCCAGGCAATATCGTGCGGGGCAATATAACCATCTCCCATACGCAGTATCGGTCCTTGGTGGATACCGATAAAACGGTATTCATCCGTTTCAAAGGTGAATCTATCACTGCCCCAGAGTTGTCGGAAATTGCCACCGCCGGAGCTGGACCATTTGGTGTCATGATTGCCGGGGATGATGTAGTAGGGGATACCCATGCTATCGAGGAGGGTTTTCGCTATTTCAAGGTTCGGACCAACATCCAACTCAGACACATCGCCTGAGACAATGGCAAAAGATACTGCTCCCTCGGTGCGAATATCCGCAACAACTGCTCTCAGGTCTGCTTCACCACCTGAAGCTCCAACATGTAGATCAGTTAGCCAGGCGAAGCTGATCTCTGATGCGTCTGCCGGCAAGGACCAGCTAATGGTTGTGATAAGCAGGGTTCTGAGGAACAGTCGCATTGTCAGGGTCATTTCGAGCTCTTTATTTCCAATATACGCCCGGTTCGAAGCAGTTGTTATTAAATCCTCCGTTCCAACGATCAATAAACAGCACCTCCTTTCGCTAAAAACTCAACCTGTATTCGGGCCACCAGTACGGGTGATTCCTCACGAAGGCTATTGGGAAAAATATTTGTTTTAAATAAGAAGGCAGGCAACTGTGAAATCAAGGGCTGGAAGCACATTTTCAATTTTGACCTTCTCTTATCCCCATTAGATTCAAAGCTGAAAAATTTGCGTAAGGATCAGCCATATATGAAACCAACTGCTTTCAATGCCATCCATAAAGCTTTAAATGCCAAAATGGTAGCTTTTGCTGGCTACGAAATGCCTATCCAATACGAAGGTATTCTGGCTGAGCACGAACGCGTCAGGAATCATGCTGGTCTTTTTGACGTTTCCCACATGGGTGAGTTCTGGGTAAGTGGTCCTGATGCTCTGGAATTTGTAGAGTATGCCACCATAAATAACGTGGGGTCTTTGGAAAAAGGACAGGTTCAATATTCCGCCATGTGTATTGAGAGTGGTGGGATAGTAGATGACTTGTTGATATACCGTTTTGCTGATCGCTTTCTGTTGGTGGTCAATGCTTCCAACCTTGAGAAAGATTTTATCCATCTGAGTGAAATAGCCCGGGAATTTGATGTTCAACTCGAAAATGGGTCTGACAGCATCGCTCTTCTGGCGATCCAGGGTCCTGAATCAAAGCATATTTTAAAAAAACTCACCGATGCCAATTTGGATGAATTGAAATTCTATCACTTTGGAATTGGCAAGGTGAATGACGTTGATCTGATTCTCTCGAGAACCGGGTATACTGGTGAGTTGGGTTACGAGTTGTATCATGATCCGGAGCATTCGGAAGATCTGTGGCAGGCCCTCATGATGGCGGGTGAGGAATACCAGTTGGGACCCATTGGGCTGGGTGCCCGCGACACGCTTCGGTTGGAGATGAAATTCTGTCTTTATGGTAATGATATCGATGAATCGACCACACCGCTGGAGGCTCGGCTGGGCTGGGCCATGGATCTTGATCACGGCGATTTCCTGGGTCGTGATGCCATCCTGAAGCAAAAGGCAGAGGGTGTTGGTCGCTTGCTGGTAGCTTTTGAAATGCAAGACCGGGGCTTGCCCCGTAATGGCTACAATATCTATGCGGGTGAGGATCCTGTCGGCTTAGTTACCAGTGGCGGACAAAGTCCAACTCTAAAAAAGGGCATCGGGCTGGCTTACGTGAATAAACCCCATCACAAGATTGATACGGAGCTTCAAATTGATATCCGTGGTAAACGTCTGGCCATCAGAATTGTGAAACCACCTTTCATTCAGAAAAGGACCGGTTAGGCTTATGATAAACAAAAATAAATCCATCAGTTTGAAAGATAAAAGCAGGGAAATTCTGGGCATCCTCACCATGGTCGTGGGGTTATTTGTGCTGCTTAGTCTGATCAGTCATGAACCAACTGAGGAACTAAGCATTATGCCCGGCGTCCATTTCTATAACTGGATGGGCTATGTGGGTATATTTATCTCCTATGTGCTCTTTAAAATGTTTATCGGTTGGGGCTCGTTGATCATTGCTGTTCTAATCTCGATCTGGGGCTATGTAGTCTTTGCAGAAAAAGAATTTCAACCCATATTCAGGTTAACGGGTTATAGCTTAAGCATTACCCTGGTTCTCATCACCCTCTTTAGCCTAATTGCAGATCAGAGTGGGATGACGGGAGAACAGATATACCGACATGGCGGATATCTAGCGGTTAACCTGGCCCGACTGCTAAATGATTTTTTAGGATTTCCAGGGGCATTGTTAAGCTTGTTTTCCCTGGGACTGGTCATGATACAAGCCTGGAGAGGGTTCTCATTCCGAAAACTTAATGATTGGGTGGAGGATCGCATTTCAGAGATTCGGAATAAACTAACCCTGGCTCAGAAAGAACGAGCCAAGGCCAAAGACCTCAAGGATCGGGCGCAAGCTCCCATTCAACGCGAAGAAACCCCAGGCTCCCCCAAACCGGTTACACCTCCTAAGTCAGCAGTTGAGGCGGTTGAGCCCAGCCCACCACCCATTCAGCAGGAAGAGCGCTTACCTAAAAACCTGGGCAAGGCTGAACAGACAATCCTGAGACCCAATGAAATTGAAATTAAAGCAGCCATTGTCGAGGATGAGGTTGATTACGATGAGACGCTGCAGCGCGTGCCAAAGCGTGAATACAAGCTTCCTTCAGTCGACCTGCTCATGGAGCCACCGCCCATAGCGGCCGGACAATCGAAAGAGATCCTGCTGCACAAGGCCGAACTTTTGATCCAAACCCTGGAGACCTTTGGCGTGGATGGCCGGGTCACCAACATTGCTCCCGGTCCAGTGATTACCCGCTATGAGGTAGAACCTGGTCCTGGGATCCGCGTAGCTAAAATAGCCAACCTTTCAGATGATATTGCCCGGGTGATGGAAGCCCAGAGTGTGCGTATCATTGCACCGATCCCGGGCAAGAATTCAGTGGGGATCGAGTTGCCCAATGATGAACCCGAGATCGTTTACTTTAAAAGTGGCATCAATTCCCCCAAATTCTCTGAGCCGGCATCCGTGCTGACTATCGCGTTGGGAAAAACCACTGCGGGTGAAATATTCGTGGCTGATCTGGCGAAGATGCCGCACTTGCTGGTGGCAGGTGCAACCGGGTCAGGAAAGTCTGTGTGCATTAACACCATCATTACATCAATCCTGTATCGGGCGCGACCGGATCAGGTCAAATTTATTATGATCGATCCCAAAAAACTGGAACTGTCAACCTACAAGCGGCTCCAGGGATATCACCTTATCACCAGTGAATCCATTGATGAATACGTGATCACAACTCCCAAGAATGCCATCCATGCTTTGCGTTCGGCCGAGTTGGAAATGGAGAAACGCTATAACCTCCTGTCTAAAAAAACTGTTCGTAATATCGACCAGTACAATGACCGCGCCGCCCAGGAGGGCTATGATCCCTTACCCTTTATTGTCGTCCTGGTGGATGAATTGGCAGACCTGATGATCACTGCTGGGAAAGAGATCGAAGAACCGATCGCACGCTTGGCCCAAATGGCCCGGGCTGTGGGTATTCATCTGGTGATCGCCACCCAAAGACCATCAGTCGATGTGATTACGGGCGTGATTAAAGCCAACTTCCCCACACGAATCGCTTTTAAGGTAGCGCAGAAAAATGACTCAAGAACCATTCTTGACCAAAATGGAGCCGAAAAGCTGCTGGGTCGGGGAGATATGCTATTTTTAGCTCCTGGGGCACCTGCTCCCGTCAGACTCCACAATGCTTTTGTCACCCTTGAAGAGATCGAAGAGGTTCTGGATCATGTGCAGGAACAGCCCAAACCGCAGGAAGAATTACTGCCCGGTATTGTGGATGAACAAGATCCCTCAATTGCCGGAAGTTCCAGCGCGAGTGATCGTGATTCGCTTTTTGATGAAGCCTATCGGCTGGTCATTTTGCATCAGCAGGGGTCTGTAAGTATGATACAGCGACGGCTGCGGGTGGGATATGCCCGGGCAGGTCGATTGATCGACGAGCTTGAACGAGCTGGAGTTGTGGGGCCAAATACCGGTAGTAAAGCCCGCGAGGTGCTGGTGGGACCTGAAGTACTGGATAATCCTTCGTTCGCTGAAGATATCCTTGATGATTAGACCATTTTCCCAGTCATACAGGCATCCAATATTCCCCGGAAAGCTTCTGCAGAGAGGTGTGGTACTCCTAATACTGCTAGCCCAGGTTTATGGTGCCAAGCCTCCTAAGCAACTGACCAAGGTCATTGACCATTTTATGAACATGGAGCAGACCAGCATTGAGATCAAACAGGTCATTGACTGGCGATTTTCCAGTAAAAATGATTCCATCACGCTTCAGATGGATATTCAAGGTGGCCGGAATTTCCATCTAACCCTGGACAATTTTGGGATGGAGATCTTTGTCACTAAAAATGAGATGATGACGATCAATCATTTTCGCCAGCAGATCCTGTATGAGAACGCCTCCCCGGATGCTATACTGCAACAGCTTTTTGTGGGTGGGGACCTTAATGCGGCCAGATTTAAGCGAGAGCTGAAAACTGAAGGCGGTTTGCGCCAGTTGGATTTCCGCTTTGCCGGTGATTTCTCTGATTGGGACGGTCTGTCAGTGGTGCTGGATGATAATGATGATCTCAAACAAATGATCCTGATTGATTACGATGGGAATAAGTATCTGATTTTCCTCAATTATCTACCGGATTATGACAATTATGCTTTACCAGATATAGAACAGGATTTTCTGCATTATCAGATAGCGGACCTGAGAGAGTAATCATGCTAATTTCTGAATTGGTGAAAGAGCACCCCTTAAAATTTCTGATCTCATTACTGGTTAGTCTTGGGTTGGTATACTACTCATTCAAGGATCTGGAGTGGAATTCTTTTTGGCTGTCCCTTCGTTCCATTAATTATTGGATCCTGAGTGCCGGAGCATTGGTCCTGGTGTTCAGTAATGTTATCCGGGCCGCTCGCTGGAGAATATTATTGCTGCCCCAAAAACCAGTCAAACGGATCCATCTGTTCGAAGCGACCATGATGGGTTACATGGGGAACAATGTCTTACCCTTTAAGTTGGGTGAAGTTCTGCGAGCAGTAGTGGTTTCCAAACGACATGGTATCAAAATATCTGGGGTCGGTGCTTCCATTGTGGTTGAAAGAGGACTTGATATGTTCTCATTTCTGATCTTAGCTGGTCTCTATGGCATAATAGTTCCTTCGTTCGAGAGTGCCAAAATATTGTCCGCCCTTGCGTTGATTACCATGGTCTCAGTTCTCGGTTTTGGATTTTGGATCAATAGACATCACGAGCGATTCTTTAAAAAGGCTCAAAAGTGGTCTCAAAATATGGAAGAAAATGGTCATCCCAAGCGGGCTGGTCATTTGATCTCACTCTTCAAGGGCCTGGAGACCATCTGGCGCATGCCGCAACCCCTGCATGTGATTTTGCAGACCCTGCTGCTCTGGGGACTATATCTGCTGGTGACCATTCTGGGCTTGGCCGCCTTTAATTTTGGACTCAGCATAGCAGAACTATGGGAAGTATCTTTCATCCTGCTCATATTCACTACTTTTTCCTTAGCCTTACCGGCTGCACCTGGATACGTAGGCACCTACCATGGTGCTGTTCTAGCTGCGTTGATGTTATTCAATATCGATGATAATTCGGCCAGGGCTTTTGCCATTGTGCTGCATTTGATGAACTATTTGATCTATACACCATCGGGAGCATGGTATTTGATGAAAGCCGGGATGAGTCTGGAAATGGCGACTACAAATACCAACAAACCAGGGCATTCAACTACTAAATAGTTACTTATAGCTGCATATATATTCCTCACTTGACAGTCAGGTACTTGTGCATTAGCATTAACGCCTAAATTACAATAAGTTCAGTTGGAACCGAAGGGCTGTCTAAGACTGGCTCAACTGATTTCAATGGTAAATAAAACTCGGTCAAGGGAGAGAAAAATGAATGAATTAAATCTTACTGCAAATTTGATACTTCGCAAGCATAAAGAACAGAGTGCCTTGCCGGTCCGGGAACGAGATTGGGGAAAGATTGAGGGCATGGTCACCAGTATCAATTCTGTGAATAGTATGTTTCAAATTATGGCCTCCCTGGTTTTTGGGATCTTCTTTTCCATCATCACACTACTGTTGCTGATTCTGGTTGGCGGGGCAGAGGTGGAGTCAATTGGAATGATCGGCGGTAATTTTGTGGTATCTGTAGTCGTGGGTATTGCCATGGCACTTTTTATTCTTGCCAGACAACAACGGGCAAACGTGGCTGAGGCTGTCGAACGTGTGATCAGTGAGATGGATATGGTCCAGCGGGAATTCAGCCCGGTAAACATGGCCACCCAAGTGACTGAAGAAGTGGTAGAAAAGGGCAGTTCTGTAGCTGACCAGTTCCTGAAATAACACCCTCTACAAGTCCTTTATTTTATTAGAAAAGAATGTATAAAAAGCTGGGAAATCTGCTTGCCCGCCCCTAGGTAGGCTGTTACTTTCGCACGCTTTTTCGCATGGTAAGATGCAATAGGGCTGTGCCACGGTTTGTGGTGGTTGGCAGTCCGAGTGAGTTATGGTCAATATTTGTTACTCACGATTGTTTTTTAAAGTAGAGCGATCCTGTTAATAAGTGAACAGTGCCGCTCTTGGGTAATAGTTAGTGGGGCGATTAGCTCAGGTGGTTAGAGTACTTGCTTGACATGCAAGGAGTCACTGGTTCGAGTCCAGTATCGCCCACAGGAATATGAACGCGAATGGGAATATACAGATCACATACCCAGATGGCCGAGTTGAAGAACTACCGTCTGGCATTCGTGCGTCAGAAATTGCCCAGGCTATTAGTCCTCGTTTCGAACAACAGCTAGTGGCTGCCCGGGTCAACGATGAAGTCGTTGATCTGGCCACCAGACTTACAGAAGACTCAAAGATCGTTTTTATCAAAGCGGTCGATCCAGCAGCCCATGAGATTCTGCTGCACAGTACCTCTCACATCATGGCTCAAGCTGTGAAACGCTTATACCCTGAGGTAAAGGTCACCATAGGTCCTGCCATTGAAAACGGTTTTTACTATGATTTTGATATCGACCAACCCTTTACCGATGACCAATTATCAGCTATCGAAGCTGAGATGAAGCAGATCGTAGATGAAGACCTACCCGTTGAACGGTTAGAATTGTCCCGCGCAGAAGCTGTCAAACGCTTTGAAGCGATGAATGAGTCCTACAAAGTAGAGATCATTTCGGGGCTGCCTGAGGGCGATGTGATCTCGGTTTATAAACAAGGTGAGTTTAGTGACCTTTGCCGTGGACCTCATATCCCATCTACGAAACGTGCGGGTGCCTTTAAACTATTAAGTGTGGCTGGTGCTTACTGGCGGGGTAATGAGAATAACCGGATGTTGTCACGCATCTATGGTACTGCTTTTCCTGATAAAAAATCTTTAAAGAAATACCTGCACCTGCTGGAAGAAGCTAAAAAGCGTGATCATCGCCGGCTGGGAAAAGAGTTGGGCTGGTTCAGCTTTCATAATGATGCACCGGCAAATGCGTTTTTTCATGCCAAGGGTACGACTGTTTATAATAGCATCTTGGACTATGTTCGGGAATCAAACACCGATCATCTATATGAAGAAGTGAATACACCACTGATCATGAGTGCCGATATGTGGAAGCAATCGGGTCATTATGACAACTATCGTGAGAATATGTATTTCACCAAGGTGGATGATCGTGATTTTGCTGTAAAGCCTATGAATTGTCCCGGGCATACGCTGATCTATGGTGATGAGCCGCGTTCTTACCGTGACCTACCGATCAAGATGAGTGAGTTTGGCAGGGTCCATCGCCATGAAAAAAGCGGCGTGACCCATGGACTCTTCCGGGTGCGAACCTTTGTGCAGGATGATGCCCACGTCTTCTGTACAGAAAACCAGATACAGGCTGAAGTTGGTGATATCCTGGATCAGGTCTATGAAGTGTATGCCACCTTTGGGTTTGAGAGTGTTCACGTTGAGTTAAGTACCAAACCAGAAAAATCAATCGGCTCTCAGGAAGTCTGGAACAAAGCCGAAGGTGCTTTGGAAAGTGTCCTTAAATCCCGGAAAATAGATTATCAATTGAATCCCGGTGATGGGGCTTTCTATGGTCCCAAGATCGACTTTCACATCAAAGATTCACTTAATAGAAGCTGGCAGTGTGGCACGGTTCAATTAGATTTCTCCATGCCGGAACGTTTTGGTCTGGCCTACACTGGTGAGGATGGCCAGGATCATCAACCAGTTATGATCCACCGGGCCATTGTCGGTAGCCTGGACAGATTTATGGGTATCCTGATGGAAAACTATGCCGCCAGAATGCCGGTATGGCTCGCTCCTGTTCAAGTAAAGGTGATTCCGATTGCGGATCGTCATGGGGAATACGCTGATTCAGTGGTGAAGAGCCTGCGAGTAGCTGGTATTCGAGTTGAAGCCAATTTAAAAAATGATAAAATTGGTCAGAAAATTCGCCAGGCTGAGTTGGAAAAGATACCTTATATGTTTATTATCGGAGACCGCGAAGTCGCGAATAGAAATGTTAGTGTTCGTCGTCATGGTGCCGGAGATATGGGCAGTCTTGACCTTGCAGAGGTGGACGAACGAATTTTAAATGAAATAAGGGAGAGAACAGATCAAAAAGTATAAGGTTTATGCCAAGGAAGAAGAACTCCGAATAAATGAGCAAATTGATGCACCAGAGGTCCTACTCGTCGATGAGAATGGTGAGCAGGTGGGAGTGATTCCTGTTGAAGAAGCCTTGGTGCGGTCTGAAAAAGCCGAACTAGATCTGGTCGAAGTCGCCCCCAATGCCAAACCGCCGGTTTGCAAGCTGTTGGATTATAGCAAATACAAATACGAAAAGGCAAAAAAGGCCAAAGAAGCAAAGAAGAAACAAAAGATCATCCAGAATAAGGAAGTGCGTTTCAGACCCAATATCGAAGATCACGATCTGAATACGAAGGTCACGAAAGCACGTGAATTTTTGGATGATGGAGATAGAGTGAAAATTACGATCATGTTTCGCGGCCGTGAAATGGCCTATCTTGATCGTGGACCTCTGCTGATGACTAAGATCATGAGTCATCTGGGAGAGGATGTACATATGGAATATACGCCGACCATGGAAGGTAGATTCCTAACAACCGTGGTCACCTTGAAAAAGGGAGGTAATTAAACATGCCCAAAATGAAATCAAACCGTGCCGCAAAAAAGCGTTTCAAGCTAACTGGTAAAGGTAAAGTGAAGCGTAATAAAGCTTTTACAAGTCACATGCAGGCCAACAAATCACAGAAGCAGAAAAGAAAACTTCGTAAATCCGGTCTTTTGACGGGTGGCGATGCTGCCAAAGTAAAAAAAGCAATATCCGCTTAAGTATTAGGAGTTATTAATGCCAAAATCAAGCAGTTCCGTCGCTCGTAAAAGACGGCACAAAAAATATCTAAAGGCGGCCAAGGGCTATTATGGTGCCCGCTCACGCCTATATAAGACAGCCCGTGAGACCGTCGAACGGGCCTGGGTCTATGCCTATCGTGATCGTAAAGATCGTAAACGTCAATTCCGTCGCTTATGGATAGCCAGAATCAACGCTGCTGCACGTCTGAACGGGTTGAGTTATTCCAGACTGATGAATGGTTTGAATAAGAATAGTATTGACCTCAATCGCAAAATGTTGGCCGAGATCGCCGTAACAGATCCAGCCGGATTCGCAACGATTGTAGCAAAAGCTAAATAAACCACAGTAAGGATAGCGTATGTCGCTTTTTACGAAAGTCGACGAATTACGCTCTGAATTCAAGCAAGCGTTGGCATCGAGTCCAGCGCTTTCTGATTTAGAGCAGATCAGACAGCAATATTTAGGACGCAAAGGGGTTTTAAATGACCTGTTCAAGCAGATCAAAGATGTGGAACCTTCCCGCAAAGGGGAGTTCGGCAATTTGGTTAATCAGCTCAAGCAGGAGATCCAAGACGGTGTCGATACCCTGAGCTCGAAAATGGTCAAAGGTACGGAAGCATCATCTGGCTTGGATGTATCGCTTCCAGGTGTGCACTACCAGCGAGGTTCTTTGCATCCCATAGAACAGACCATGCGGGATATGAAACGTATCTTCCATCGCCTGGGCTTTGCTGTGGCTGAAGGTCCTGAGATCGAGACCCAATGGCATAATTTTGATGCCTTGAATTTTCCGCCGGAGCATCCTGCCCGGGATATGCAGGATACCTTCTTCCTGAACAATGGATCAGTTCTGAGAACTCATACTTCGCCAGTACAGATCCGTTTAATGCTGGCAGAACAACCACCCATCCGATCCATCATGCCGGGCAGGGTTTATCGGAATGAAGCCATTGATGCCGGCCATTACTGCTTATTTCATCAGATCGAAGGTCTGTACGTAGATGAGAACGTCACCCTGGGAGAGTTGAAAGCCACCCTCGAACTATTTTGCCGGGAATATTTTGGTGCGGATGTTAAATTACGATTTCGCCCCAGCTTCTTCCCCTTTACCGAACCCAGTAACGAAGTGGATGTCACCTGCTTTTTATGCAGGGGTAAGGGCTGCCGCGTCTGTAAACAAACGGGGTGGTTGGAGATCGGGGGGTGTGGAATGGTTGATCCAAATGTTTTTAGATCTGTGAATTATGATTCCGAAAAGTATACGGGCTATGCCTTTGGTATGGGGGTTGAAAGGATCGCCATGCTTAAATATGGGATCAATGACATCCGTCTGTTCTTTGAGAACGATGTCCGGTTTTTGAAACAATTCTAACTTTTTGTAAAACCTGCTCGATCAGCATAGGTAAATAACAATGAACATTTCATACAAATGGCTACAAGAATATATCGATATAGACCTGAATCCGGTTGAGCTTGCTGAAAAATTAACGGCCGCCGGTCTGGAAGCAAATCTAGTGGATCAATTTCCTGAATTCTATAGATCCATTAAGGTAGGTCACGTCATATCCCAGGAAAAACATCCCGATGCTGATAAATTAAGTGTTTGCCAAGTGGATCTAGGAGCTGGAGAGCTCCATCAGATCATTTGTGGTGCGCCCAATGTTGCTCAAGGACAAAATGTTGCTGTGGCCACGATTGGAACCGTTTTCCCCACAGGTCTGAAGATTAAAAAAGCCAAGTTAAGAGGGGTCATGTCACATGGCATGATCTGTTCTGAAAGTGAATTGGAGCTCTCAACCGATCATTCAGGAATCATGGTGCTGGATTCGGCTGCCCAGCCTGGAATTGATATGACGGAGTATCTCTCCGGGGGCGATGTCTCTATTGAACTTGATTTGACCCCGGATCGGTCGGATGCCCTGGGGCATATTGGGGTCGCTCGTGATCTGGCGGCGTTGATGGGCAAAAGTTTAAAAATTCCTGAACTAAATCTGACTGAAGCTCAAGCAGAAACAGCTGATCAAATATCCGTTGAGATCCTCGACCCTCAGGCTTGTCCTCGCTATGCCACGCGGCTTGTAAGAAATATCAAGATTAGCCCTTCACCGACCTGGTTGCGCCAACGCCTCCAGGCCGTTGGTATTCGATCCATTAATAATGTCGTCGATGCTGCAAACTATGTTCTCATGGAGACCGGGCATCCGCTGCATACCTTCGATCTCAGGTACATAGAGGGTGGAAAAATTAGGGTACGTCTGGCGGTTGAGCGGGAAAAGATAACCACTCTGGACGGGAAGGAACGTGAACTGGACGACCGGGTTCTACTCATCTGTGATGACGTTAAGCCCATCGCTGTTGCTGGCGTTATGGGTGGTGAAAATTCAGAAGTAAAAGATGATACCACAGATCTGCTCCTGGAAAGTGCTTATTTCGATCCGGTAGTGGTTAGACGGGGCGCTCGGAAACTGCAGTTGGCTACCGACGCCAGTCATCGTTTCGAACGTGGAACAGACCCCAATGGAATCCCTTATGCATTGGATCGGCTGGCGGGACTTATTGTCGATCTGGCCGGGGGTGAGATCACCAGAGGACAAGTGGATGCCTATCCGGTTGAGATCAAGCCGGTGCAGGTCGATTTTAGAGTTGAACGCTGTAACAAGATCCTGGGAACCAAGATTCCAGCTGCTGAAATGCGCCATATTTTAATTGGGCTAGGTATGGATATTGTGGGAGCTGAAACATTTTTAGTCACTGTGCCTACATTTCGTCCCGATATCACCCGGGAGATCGATCTCATCGAAGAGATCGGCCGGATTCATGGCTATGATAATATCCCCGTCCCTGAACATTTCAGTATTGCCAATAAAATGAGTCCGGTAACACCGGATACAGCTCGGGAAAAGATCATTGATCAGCTTGCTGCCATCGGTTTTAATCAGATCTATGGCAACAGTCTGGTAAGTGTTGATGAGCATCCCGCGGTTTTTGGAGCTGAGGAAGCACTGTTGCTGGCCAATCCCTTATCCCGGGATATGGCGTCTATCCGCACTTCTTTGATGGTAGGCTTAGTAAAAGCGGCAGAATACAATTTGAACCGACGTCAGACCGACCTGAAACTATTTGAATTAGGGCAGGTGAGTACCACTGATCCTGGCTCAGAAACCGGTGCCAAGGAACGATCTCATCTGGTATTGTTCCTAGCTGGTAATATCCAGGTTCAGCAGTGGTCACAACCTGCTGTGAGTGCTGACGTATTTCACATGAAGGGTATCCTGTTCTCGCTTTTTAATGGTCTATTCAAGGAACAATTGTACTTCAAACCACTGGATCATGCATTGTTTTCAAATGCTTTAGAGATCGTTCTGGGTGATAGTACAATTGGTGTACTGGGTGATTTGAAAGAAGCCAGTGAGACTTCAGAAGCTAGACTGGGGGTCTATTGTGAAGTTTACCTGCCGGCCGATCTAGGTCTGGGACAGACCATCAAATATGAGAAAGTACCAGCATTTCCAACTGTGGAGCGTGATCTATCGTTTATGATAGATGGGGCGGTACGGCATGACGATATTGATAAAATCATCAATGAAAATGCTGGTAAGTACTTATTATATAGCCGTTTATACGATATCTATGAAGGAAAATCTATTGCAAGTGGCAAAAAAAGTCTTACCTTTCGACTGGTTTTTCAAAATCAAAAGAGAACGCTTACTGAAAAGGAGATCGATAAAGATTTTCGGCGTATTCTCAAAGGATTGGAAGGCGCGTACAACGCCACATTAAGAGAGGCAATTTAGTGATCGATGACGGCCTAAGTAAGTTTGAAGACAAGGTGAGATTGCTGGTTGCCCATGTGAGCTTATTAAAAAAAGAAAACCTTTCCCTTCGTAATCAGATCATAGAGCGCACTGCTGATGGCTCCCTTGGAAACAAGACTGCTGTTCGTGGAAAGCTGACGAGTTTAATTGAAATGATCGATGCGGAGCTGGAGGTATTATGACGCGGATTCTAGCCTGTGTGTGAAATGAATAAGTGAACGATGTAATGAATGCCCCTGATAACAATACGGTACAAGTCACGATTTACGGTAAGTCTTACACTATCAAAGGTAAGGCAGATTCAAGTTATATCACGGGTGTCGCCAATTACGTCGATATGAAAATGAGAGAAGTTGATGATGGTGCTAATTCCACTCAAGAAGAGGGGAAAGTAGCCATTTTGGCAGGTATGAATATCACAGATGAGTTGTTTTCAAGCCGCCAGGACAAAGACAAACTAGAAAATCGATTCGATGAGCGTCTCCAGGCCCTCACCGAACTCATTGACGAAACACTTAGCACTTAAGGTCTCGAATTCCATACCCGGTGTGATCGCACCGTTTCCTGTATACAGGCATATTACCTCCAAAGGTCTTCATTCTATATGAAAGGTGGAACCTATGGATTTAACATCTATCCTTCCCGTCCTGGCAGTTATGTTGGGATTTGGAGTCGCAATACCCCTCGTTTCTTATTCCTACAGAAGTAAAGCCAGAAGTGCTGGTACCTTATCAGAGCAGATCATCGCCTCCGCTGAAAAGGAGGCTCGGTCTCTCGTAAAAGAGCAACAGCTTGAAGCCAAGGATGAAGCGCTGAAGATCATCCAACGTGCCGATGAAGAAGCCCGGACAAAGTTCCAGGAAGTGCGCGAGTCACAACGCAATATCTCATCCAGAGAGATCAAGCTGGACAATAAATCCGAGAACCTTGACCGTAAGGAACTGGACATAAAAAAAGTTGAGGCTGAGGTTTCTCAAGCCCTCAAGGAAGTGAATACTGAAAAAGACCGCCTTGATGCCCTGGTCAAACAGGAAAACGAGAGGCTGGAACGGATCGCCCAGATGACCCAGGATGAGGCCAAGAATACCCTGATCGAGAATCTGAAGGAAATCGCCCACTCTGAGGCGGCTCAGCTCACCAAACAGATCAGAGAGACCGCTGTCATGACTGCCAATAAAGAGGCGAACAAGATCGTTATCTCTGCCATTCAACGTTCTGCGGCTGACCACACGGCTGAATCCACAGTATCAGTTGTAGAGCTGCCTTCTGATCAGATGAAAGGCCGGGTCATTGGACGTGAAGGACGAAATATCAGAACCTTTGAACAACTGACCGGAGTGGAGCTTATTGTTGATGATACACCTGAAGCGGTTGTTTTGTCCGGTTTTGATCCCGTTCGCCGAGAGATCGCCAGAGTTGCTTTGACCAACCTGGTTCAGGACGGCCGAATTCATCCGGCCCGGATCGAGGAAATGATCAAAAAAGCTACCAAAGAGGTAGATGAAGAAATGAGACTTGCTGCAGAAGAAGCACTTTCCGAGTTACACCTACCTGCTTTCCATGCGCAGATCATGAAACTTATTGGGCGGCTGAAATACCGCACCAGCTATGGTCAGAACATCTTAAAGCACAGCATCGAGGTAGGTTGGCTCACCGGTCTCATGGCGGCAGAACTGGACCTGGATGGTGTCCTGGCTCGTCGTGCGGGTTTCCTGCATGATATCGGAAAAGCCATTGACCGAAATACTGATGGAACCCATGCTTTGATCGGTGGCGAATATGCCCGCAAATATGGGGAGCCTGATCCGGTAATCAATGCCATTGAATCCCATCATGAAGAGGTGCCGATGACCGGTCCCATCTCGGCACTGGTACAATCTGCGGATGCCATCAGCGGTTCTCGAAGGGGTGCCCGGGGCGATACTCTGGAAAGCTATATCAAACGCCTGCGGAATCTGGAAGGAATTGCTACTGGTTTTGAAGGTGTTTCAAAATCTTATGCCATCCAGGCTGGTCGTGAGGTTCGGGTCATGGTTGAAAGCGACAAGGTGGATGACTCCAAAGCTCAAAGTTTGAGCCTGGATATAGCTGGTCGCATCGAAGCTGAGATGACCTACCCGGGACAGATCAAAGTTGTGGTCATTCGAGAATCCAGGAGCACTGCCCTTGCCAAATAATCCTTTGATCCTGCGCGGGAAAGAAGTTTCAGAAGCCATTAAGGCTGATCTTGTCCAGCGGATCGCTGTCCTTGCCAAGCGGGGTATCAAGCCCGGACTCACAGCCGTTCTGGTAGGGGATGATCCGGCCTCACAGGTTTATGTTCGGTCCAAGGAACGGCAAAGTGGAAAGTTGGGATTCAATTCTGAAGTTCTGCGTCTGGCTGTTGACACTACGGAATCCGAACTCCTGTCACTGATCAATAATTTGAATAAGCATGAGCTGGTCCATGGCATCCTGGTTCAGCTGCCCTTACCCGAGCAGATTGATGCGCAGCGCGTGATCGAAGCCATCGACCCTGCTAAGGATGTGGATGGGTTTCATCCGGTGAGTGTAGGCAAATTGGTTTTGGGGCTGGCTGGCTTTGTTTCGTGTACACCTGCCGGCATTCTTGAGATAATGCGCTATTACAATATTGATCCTGAGGGTAAACACGTGGTGGTCGTCGGGCGGTCCAATATTGTGGGTAAACCCATGGCCAATCTCTTGATCCAGAAGCGAGCCCTGGGGAATGCTACGGTCACGCTGGTTCATACCCGCACACCTGATATGGGTCTCTACACCCGCCAGGCTGATATTTTGATCGCTGCTGCCGGTGTTCCTGAATTTATTGGAGCTGATATGGTGAAGGAGGAGGCTGTGGTCATTGATGTGGGGATCAACCGGGTTGATGATCCAGGAACTGAGAAGGGCTATCGCCTGGTGGGAGATGTTGATTATAAAGCTGTTCTGGACAAGGTGTCAGCAATCACACCGGTTCCCGGGGGGGTCGGTATCATGACCATCGCCATGCTGCTTTCCAATACGGTAAAATCAGCAGAGAACAGCTTAAAATAGATTTGCAAGGACTCAGTCCGGATATACTTTGGCCCGCTTATAAAACCAGCCCGTAGCTTCCGTCTTCGTCCTCCGGACTTCGCCGAGACAGGCAGCTTCGCTACGGGAATTGAAAGATTTATCAGTTGATAGTATTGAAATTACTATCTCTACCATGCGCCCGTAGCTCAGCTGGATAGAGCGCTTGCCTCCGGAGCAAGAGGCCACAGGTTCGAATCCTGTCGGGCGTACCATTAAATCATATACCTGTGGTAGGTAGGGATTGTTAGTGTTCGATTCGTAGCGAAGCGGAGAAAGCCGAGCGGAATTGCGTAGCAATGTAGGCTCAGGCAATCCTGTCGGGCGTACCATTAAATCATATACCTGTGGTATACACAATCTTCAATAAAAAGGTGTGATTCAGAGTCACTCGGAATATCCAACAGCGCATAAGGGATGTTGATTTTTTGAAGTCCAAATTGGTATTAGATAGACCTTCGATATTCTGACTTCAACTAAACTGTATTAGGGTTTTTCCGAACCAATACTAGGGTTGCCCTGATTGAGGCATCCTGCGCAAAACGCTATAATGCTTCCAGTTCAGATCACTAAAGGTCTGGTTGAGGAAGCTGAGATGCGCATAACAAAAAATACTCTGACCATAATAGCCTCCCTGGCTCTGAGTACTGTGTTGCTTTCAGCAAAATCAACAGATCCAAATACCCGTGAAATAATCAACCCCAATGTTTTAACGATAAACATAATTCAACAGAATCAGGAACAGATCTCCGGTCGCTTGATCAATGCCGATGCCGCCTATCTGGTGTTTGAGAATCTGACTGATGAAGCTGTCCAGTTGATTCCCCGCTCAGAAGTTCAATTAGTTGAGACCAATCTGAATATCGATCTTTTTGAAATTCTCAATAGTCAGGATCCTGAGCAACTGACCGACATCATCGAATTGAATGATGGAACCAAAATTTCCGCTATTATTTTGGATATTGGACTGGATAATGTACAGTACTTTACCGGTACCAGTTTGAAGCGCCATGTGGTGAGTACCAGCGATATTTATGCCCTGCGCCTGGACCAAAACTCTGTTGAAATTCCCTTCCCCGTGTTTGCCGCAAACGAAGCTACTCTTTAAAACTGCTTAAATCCTAGATCCTCCGTTTTATTTCCGTATTAGGTACGTGAATAGTAAATCGGGTACCGGCGGCGGTTTCGTAATCCAAACGTCCCCCAAGCTGCTCTTCAACCAGTGTTGACAGAATGATGGTACTCAGGGAGTCATCAAATGCAGACACTGGTAAGCCGATCCCATCATCTGAAATGGTGACCTTCAGACCATGCTCAGCTTCCTGAGACAGGTCGATCTTGATCACCCCTTTGCGCTCATCGGGGTAGGCGTATTTGAAGGCATTGGTCAGGATCTCGTTGATCACCAGGCCCAGGGGAACTGCCTGGTCGATGGAGACCACAAATTGATCTCCGCCCAGTGTGATGGAGACTCGCTTGGCCACCTCTGGATAATTTAAACTGATATAGGTGGATAGGTTTTTCAGATAGATCTGAAAATCGATGGCA
>JAJRSW010000100.1 GCA_024278595.1 Fidelibacterota bacterium
GATATGATCGATACTGCAGGAACTATGGCAGCTGCCGCTACCAGGGCTCGGGAAAAGGGCGCATTATCAGTGAATGCCGCTGTGACCCATGGCGTATTATCCGGTCCGGCGATCACCCGGTTGAATGATGCACCCATAGAGTGGATATTGGTGACTGACACCATCAAGATTTCCGCCGAAAAGCAGTTAAGCAAATTGGTGCCGGTAAGTGTGGCACCGGTTTTTGGGGAAGCGATCAAACGGATTCATAATGAAGAATCGATCAGTGTTTTATTTGATATATAGTATCTAGATGTAAAGGAAGTAAAAATGGCTCAATCAAAAACAAAAGAACGTTTTGAATTGCAAGTTGAGCAGAGAAGTCAATTCGGCCGAAGAGCTACCAGAGCCCTTCGAAAAGATGGGTTTATCCCGGTGAATTTTTATTCAAAGGGTGAAACAGCCTACTCATTTGTCATGACCGATACACATCTCCGCGAAGCCATGCATTCAGGAGAAAAGATCTTTAATATTACCATTGATGGTGAACAACGTCGCGCAATGGTAAAAGATGTGCAATGGCACCCGGTAACAGACAAGATCCTGCATATGGATTTTCTGGGTGTCCGTCTGCGTGACATCATTGAGATCCCCGTACCCGTTGTTGCCGTGGGTAGTCCCATTGGTGTACAGGAAGGTGGCCTCCTCCAACAGCCTATCCACGAAGTTTTGGTGCGTTGTAAGGGTGAAGATGTACCAGATTCTGTTGAAGTAGATGTTTCTGAATTGAATATCGGTGATACAATTCATGCCGGTGCTCTACACAGTGAGACCTTCGAGATCCTCATGGCTGATGACATTACCATTGTTTCAGTGGTCATTCCACAGAAACTGGAGGAAACTGTCGTTGAAGTTGATGAGGACGATCTTGAATTCGAGGATGAAGAAGGTTCTGAAGATTCTGAAAAAGGCGAAGATAATAACGAAAGCAGCGACGAATAATTAATCGATCGTCAAGAGACACACTGTGCCACGAGCTATTATTGGACTGGGAAACCCGGGTGAACGTTATGCTAATACCAGGCATAATGCCGGCTTCATGGTGGTTGATGAACTGGCGCGACGCTGGCAGATCACATTTCGTCCTGGAAAGGGCAGTTATGTATATGCCAAAAGCTCCAGTTGGGATGCCATGCTGATGAAACCCACTACCTATATGAATCTTAGTGGGCAAGCAGTACGTCATTTGACGGATTATTTTAAGATCGATACAGAAGCGTGTATGATCGTTTTTGATGATCTTGATGTTCTGTTTCCCGAGATCCGGATACGCAAACAAGGCGGAGCCGGAACCCATAAGGGGCTGCAGTCGATTATTAGACATCTGAACACCCAAGCTTTTCCCCGGATACGAATGGGGATCGGGGGTAATCAGGGTCAACGTCTTTCTGAAATTTTTGTGCTGGAAAATTATTCTAAAGTTGATTTGGATATTCTCCCTGGGCAGCTGGACAAAGCCGCAGATGCGATGGAGTTCTGGCTGAAAGAAGGTATTGACAATACAATGAATCGTTTCAATGTCAATCTTCGCAAAACTCAGGCTGAGGATACAAAGGAGGAAAATTAATATGAGTGACATGATGATCTGGGTTCCGGTCATGGGAATTGTTGCGTTGATATATTCATTCTGGCGGACTGGTTGGATCAGTAAGCAGGATGAAGGCTCGGAAAAAATGATAGCCATCGGGAAGTATATTTCCGACGGCGCCATGGCTTTTCTGAAGGCAGAATATCGCGTCCTGTCCGTCTTCATCATTGCCGTTGCTATTCTGTTGGGAATTGCTAACAGTGGAGAGGGGAAAAGTCCCCTGGTGGCAGCTTCATTTATCGTGGGTGCCCTGACTTCTGGTTTAGCTGGTTTCCTGGGGATGCGCGTTGCCACAAAAGCAAATTATAGAACTGCGCAGGCTGCTCGCAGTGGTTTATCCAAGGCCCTGGGGGTTGCCTTTGCAGGTGGCTCAGTAATGGGTCTCAGCGTGGTTGGTCTGGGCGTTATTGGTTTGGGGTGCCTGTTCCTTATCTATCGTGAGATCTTTACCGATCTAAGTATGGTCATGTCAGTACTCTCTGGATTTTCACTGGGAGCCAGTTCCATCGCTTTATTTGCCCGTGTCGGTGGTGGGATTTATACCAAAGCCGCTGATGTAGGTGCCGATCTGGTTGGTAAGGTTGAAGCCGGCATCCCTGAGGATCATCCCTTAAACCCAGCCACCATTGCCGATAATGTCGGAGACAACGTCGGTGATGTTGCCGGTATGGGTGCTGACCTTTTTGAGTCATATGTAGGTTCAATTGTGGGTTCCATGGTTTTGGGTGCAACAATTGTTTTAAGTTCGGGGGCTTTGGCTCCGGAATTTGTTTTTCTACCCCTGTTGATCGCTGGCGCCGGTATCCTGGTTTCTATTACAGGTACTTTTATGGTTTCCGTAAAAGAGGGTGGCGATCCTCAGAAGAGTCTCAATATTGGTGAGTTTGGATCTTCAGCAATTATGGTTGTGGTCATGTTCTTCATGATCACCCAGATGCTACCAGCCACTTTCATCTTGGGTGGCGCTGAGTATACCAACTATGGTGTTTTTTGGGCAACCACCATCGGTTTGGTAGCAGGTCTTGGTATCGGTTTTATTACTGAACACTATACGGGAACTGGTACTAGTCCGGTTAACTCAATCGTGAATCAATCACAGACAGGGGCAGCGACCAATCTCATCGCTGGTCTGGGTGTTGGCATGCAGTCTACTGCCATCCCCGTTCTGATCATTGCCGCCAGTATCATGGGTGCCTTTCACTTTGCCGGTCTCTATGGTATTGCCATGGCTGCCCTGGGTATGTTGGCTAACACTGGGATGCAGTTGGCCGTTGACGCATACGGTCCCATCTCAGATAATGCTGGTGGTATCGCCGAGATGGCTCAACTACCAGCAGAAGTTCGTCAACGAACGGATAAACTGGATGCTGTAGGAAATACGACAGCTGCCATTGGTAAAGGTTTTGCCATTGGCTCTGCTGCTTTGACGGCTCTGGCTTTATTTGCTGCCTTTCGGACGACTGTGCAAGCCCTTCGCGGTGGAGATCCAATGAATATCAGTATTACAGATCCAACTGTTATGGCTGGTTTATTTGTTGGTGGAATGTTACCCTTTTTATTTTCATCAATGGCAATGGGTGCGGTTGGTCGGGCCGCCATGGCCATGATCGAAGAGGTCCGCCGTCAGTTCAAATCTATTCCTGAATTGGCTGCAGCTCTGACAGTGATGAAGAAATATGAAGAGGGCCAGAAAATGTCTGCTGAAGATCAGAAGATCTTCGATGCTGCTGATGGTAAAGCTGAGTATGGAAAGTGTGTAACTATTTCCACCGAAGCTGCCATTAAAGAGATGATGCTGCCCGGCTTGCTGGCCATCCTCACTCCCGTAGTGGTTGGATATGTATTTGGCGCTGAAGCTCTGGGTGGCCTATTGGCTGGGGTTACGGTAACTGGTGTACTGATGGCCATCTTTCAGTCCAATGCCGGTGGTGCCTGGGACAATGCTAAAAAGATGATCGAAAACGGTGTTGAGATCAACGGGATCAAATATGGTAAAGGTTCCGATGTTCATAAGGCCGCTGTTGTCGGTGATACTGTTGGTGATCCTTTCAAGGATACCTCCGGTCCATCACTGAATATTCTGATAAAATTAATGTCGGTTGTAGCATTGGTGATCGCACCTCTGATTGCAACCATAGGTTATTAAGGAGGTTCGCTCTTGAAAAAGTATGAGTGCCTTTATATTGTAAATATCAACTATGATAGTGAGGGGACCTCTGCCGTTGTTGCCAAAGTAGAAGAGGTCCTGAAAAACATCGGTGCTGAAGTAGCGCATACTCAGCATTGGGGCAAACGTAAACTGGCTTACGCCATCGATAAAGAACGCTACGGCAATTATATCCTGCTCCATTTCCAGGGAGAGAATCCTGATGTGACCGAACTCCAGCGCGAGTTTGAGATCGAAAAAGGGGTGCTGCATTATATGACCGTCCGGCTGGATGATTTTCCTGATTTTGATGCGCTTTCTGTACCGCAAGCCTTTGAAACTGATCGTCGTAAACCGGCTTATGGTGCGCGTAAACCGCGTCATTATGAGGAAACTACCGCTAAACCTGCAGCCAAAGAGGCTGAGGGAGCGAGTGAGGAAGCCCAGGTTGAAGAAGTTGAAAAGACCGATGCTACTGAAACTGTAGAAGCTGAGGCCGTAGAGGTGGCAGAGACCGAAGTCGTTGAAGAAAACGCTCCGGAAGCTGAAGCAAGCACACCGGAAGTTGAAGAAGTGGTAGAATCCGCCGAAGAACCCACCAAAGAAGAAGCTGATAAACCTGCTGACGCAGAGTGATCGGCCGGATTAGAGAAAGAGAGTATTCAATATGAGAATGTTCACCTATAGAAAAAAGATCTGCAAATTCTGTGAGAATAAGAAGATGCAAATTGATTACAAAAACCCGGCTATGCTGCGTCGCTTTATTACCGAACAGAGTAAGATCCTGCCCCGCCGTATCACCGGTACTTGTGCCGGTCATCAACGCACCCTGGTTACCGCCATCAAGCGCGCCAGAAACATCGCCCTGTTACCTTACACCAACGACGTTAAGAACGCCTAAGGGAAAGGATCTGATCATGAAAGTAATTTTACGTGAAGATGTTGAAACCTTGGGTCAAGCAGGTGAAACCGTTAATGTAAAAGACGGCTTTGGTCGCAATTATCTGATTCCCCAAAAACTGGCTTATCCAGCTACTCGGAGCTTTTCCCGGGTCTTTGAGGAAGAAAAGAAGCTGAAAGATAATCGGGATGCCCGAGCCACGGTTCAGGCTGAACAGCTCGCCGCAAAGTTGGGTAACCTGTCCCTGGAAACCTCTGTTAAAGTGGGTGAAGAAGATAAGGTCTTTGGTGCCGTTACAGCTGCCGATATTGCTGCGCTGCTGGTCGACAAAGGCTATGAGATTGACAAACGTGATGTGCTGCTTGAGGAACCCCTGAAAGCCCTGGGCATCTACAATGTCCCAGTGAAGATCACCTCTGAGATCAAAGCTGAAGTCAAAGTCTGGGTTATCAAAGAATAACCTGACTCAGTGACGTAATACGGGGTGGAAATGAGGGTTGTTCGAACAGCTGCCATTTTCACCCTTTTGTATTTTAATAAAGCTGGATAATTTGTGATAAGCCCTGATTCTTTTCCATTTTCACGTCACCCGATCCCAAATGCTCAGGGTTTCTGAGGCGGGATGGATCTGGTGGGGATTTGTGAACCAGATAAAGTTTGTGAGCCAGAAAAATATTTTGGATTTAAGGTCTACTTTAGAACTGAAAATGGTATTAATTGGTATTAAACATAGATTTAACCTGAATAATTCATAGCCACTAAGTCACGCAGACAAAGTTGTAAAAAATATATGCTTATCAAAAATTATCACTCACAGATGCAAATAATTCTGTTTAAAATGACCTTGTTCATAACTTTAATAATCTTCGTGGCTTAGTATCTTCGTGGCAATAATTCATGAATAATGCAGGTTAACAGTTGGATCATGAAGCAGATTATGAGAGCCACTTGGAAGTGAAACGACCCTCCCTTCATATTTTTACCGTTCGTGAAGCTTACCTGTTGGCTGCCGCCAGTATGTTTATGGGGCTGTTTGTAAGTCTTACCTTCCAGGGCTTTTTGCCGGAAAGTGATCAAGCTGCCATCCTGAATCGACTGGCTGTGCTTTTTGGAGAATTGGCTATTCTGATCCCGGCGGTTCTCATTTTAAAGCAGCGCGGATTAAAATTCAGACAGGTCCTGCCCTTGAGGTCGGTTTCCCCAGTAACGATCATCATGTCAATGGTGCTGACAGCAGGCGCAATTGGACTTGTTTCAGTATTTGAAATTGTCGTATTACCATTTTTCCCTATTCCGGATTTTCTCAAACAATTAGAATCTGATCTTATGCAGGCCAGTTTTTTGGATAACCTGGTGTTGATCTTTGCCGGTGTCCTGGTCGCGCCTCTGGTTGAGGAGTTTATCTTCAGAGGTATCCTGCAACAGAGTCTGTTTTACCGGCATGGTTCTCTCCTGCCAGCTATGATCGTTCCAACGGTCATCTTTGCCCTGTTTCACGTCGCTTATCTATTTTATCTACCAGCCTTACTGGAATTAATTGCCCTGGCTCTGATGCTGGCCTGGCTCATGGTCAAAACCGGCAACCTGCTGGTTCCTGTACTGGTCCATGGACTGTTCAATCTTTCTTCATTTTCCGGACTCTTTATTACCGATCTGGAAGAGATCACCACCCTGACAGAATTTGGTGTCCCCTGGATCATCTTATCGATCCTTCTCATGGCCGCTGGTGTATTCTATTTTAAGCACATGCCGGTAGCAGAATTTGAGGAGGTATATCTGATACCCTCACTCCGGGGAGAAGAATTTTAAAATGTTGGATCTGAGTAAGATTGTGGTCATCGGTTTGGGCGGATTCATGGGAGCCGTCAGTCGTTACTATGTCAGTGGACTCGCCCAAAAATTCAGTGACCGCTTCCCCTATGGTACGCTCACTGTAAATCTTGCAGGTAGCTTTATTCTAGGTCTACTAGCCACTCTGTTTCTTGAAAAAGTGATCGTGAGTCAGGAGTTGCGTCTTTTTGTACTCGTGGGACTGCTGGGAGCCTTTACAACCTACTCAACCTTCTCTTGGGAGACCTTAAACCTGATGCGGGGTGGTGAATGGTTGTTGGTAAGCTTCAATATTATGGCCAATGTCCTGGGAACATTAATTGCTGTGTGGGCCGGAGTTAGTATTGCTAAATTATGGTGATAAATATTTCACCATCAAGACCCCCAAGGGTTCCAGGGATCACGAAGGCTTTTTTGAAGCTGTCCAGGGGAGAACCAACGAAGGATTAGACCACAGACCTTGAAGGGTGATGAACTAATTGGTGAACCTTAGTGCCCTTCGTGACTTAGTGACCATAAACATGAGGAAATAATGCAGGAAGAATACACAGGACAAAAACTTTGTATATTCATCGGTGAGCAGGACAAGCAGGATGGTCGCCTACTATATGAACTACTGTTGGAAATTGCCCTGGAAAGCGGCCTGTCTGGTGGGACTGTTATTCGGGGACGTGAAGGTTTTGGAGCCCATGGAAAGATCCACTCGATGAAGATCTTACGCCTGGCTGAAAATCTGCCCTTGGTTATGGAGTTTATTGGCAGGGCAGAGAAGATCGATAACTTTGTCCGGAGAATCGAACCCCTGCTCAAAGAGGGGCTCATGACCAGAACAGCTGTATCGATCACCAAGTTCAGGCCAGCAGATTAAGCCCGGGATGTGTTTGATATCACAGTCCAGCTGACAAATGATAACCGTCACATAATTAATGGGTTGAATAACTAGTTTTTAGCGAATATAAATAGTTAATGTATCAAAGGAGTAAGATATGCAAAAAATAATGACCGTACTGATCGCACTTGCCATGGCAGGCAGTGTCATAGCTGCAAATCCACCAGCATCCTATTCAACCTCACGGGCATCTGGAACTATTATGATCTCCGGGTCTGGGACCTACCAGACCGATCTGAGTCAAGACCTAAGGAGCTCCTATTGGAACCTGGGTACCGATGCCGCCTTGTTCCTCTTCCCCCAATTAGCCGGTGGGATCGAGTTTGGCTACAATAAAACAATGGTTGAAACAGGAGCAGTGGACGATCCTACAATTGATGAAGTGGTCACTATGTCCCTGGGTCCAAGGGTCTACTTTTTTCTAGGAAGTGTGAATAGTGAATTTACGCCCTTTGTAAAAGGTGGAGCAAATTACCTGATCAATAAATCCTTGATCGATGATGAAGAGTTGAAACGTGATAATACAGAGCTAGGCCTGACCGCCAGTGTTGGGGTCCTTTTAAACCTGGCTAAAAATGTCGGGCTTTCCATCGAAGCTGAATACAATTTTGAAAAAGGGACTGCCGCTGAAGATATCGACACCAAACAACTCCTGATAAAATTTGGTATCCGCTCATTTCTCGGTGAATAGCAGCAGATGCTTTTGAGCTAATTGCCAATGCTGTGGCTGTTTATCCTTTGCTAGGCTGAATAGCCACTCTGTCTTTATGGGGAAAATTATGGTTTCAAATTTTAACGATCTACACCGCCTGATTCAAGGGGCTCCCCCCAAAAACGTTGCGCTGGTAGCCGCCGAGGATCAGGTTCTTATTGAAGCGGTGATCAAAGCGCAGCAGGCAGGGCTGGCCCGGTTCATACTCCTGGGTGATGGGGCAAAGATCGCAGAACTGGTCGCTGGATACACATCTGCTTTTGAGATCATTGACTCTCAGACGCCAGCCATCGATGCCGTTTCCGCCATCCACCAGGGGCGGGCGGACTTGCTGATGAAAGGCAAGCTCCCTACTGGAGATCTGCTGAAGGCAGTTTTGGACCGAAAAACAGGCTTGAGAAAGGGAGCACTACTAAATCACATTGCAGTTGTAGAATCACCAGCTTATCACAAGCTGTTGTTCATCAGCGATGGGGGTATCAATCTCCACTTCGATGAACAAACTTTTATCCATATGACTCATAATATCGCTGATTATTTAAAAGGCCTGGGAGTTGATGACCCCCGGTTTGCCATGCTGGCCCTGGTCGAGACAGTCAATGAAAAGATACCTGAGACGGTCATCGCAAAAAACGTGGTCAAAAAACTCTGCTCTGAGTTTCGTATTGAAGGCCCCATTGCTCCAGATGTCGCCCTCTCTGCGGTTGCTGCCAAAAAGAAGGGTCTGGATTCTAAAATCGCTGGAGAGGTAGATGTTTTCCTCATGCCCAACACCACTGCTGCGAACCACCTGGTGAAAGGATTGTCAGCTTTAGGCGGCTGTCTGGTTGGCGGAGTTATCGTGGGTGCCAAAGTCCCCATTATTTTACTCAGTCGCTCAGATGATACCGAAACCAAATTCCGATCAATTCTACTGGGGTTGGTTTAAAAGCTGTTATACCAATTAAACATCAAAACTGCCTTCAACTTCTTACCCTTTCCTCATTTTTCTGCACTTCGATAAACTCAGTGTGGCACACTTCGATAAACTCAGTGTGGCACACCTAAAATCCTCATCCCGATCAGCCTGTCGGGACTATGCTTCATATTTGAAGTTTGACGCCCCCGCATAAAGTCCCTCCCCGACACGATGGTCGGGATCTGCTACTCGCAGAGGCTGCAGAGCGTTGCATTGAGCCCTTCGGCTGAGCTCAGGAACCACTCGCCGAAATGGCGCAAAGTGTTGTTATTGTAAGTTTTAAGCGCAATTGTCGTTGGTGGTAGTGTTTAATGGTTATAGGGCATATTTTGTGATTTTCTAAATACTTTTTGCGAGGTCGTCAAGTTTGAAAAATGAGGAAATATTTTGAACTTATAACGCAATTATGAAGTCCATTGGTGTTACATATAGCTAGCCCGAACCGTTTCAACGGTTTATTGGAAGACTAAACTAACCCAGCCCCATTTTTCTGAAACTCAGCTATTGCCACATTACTCAATTCATGTTTGGACATCAGGATCAAGGTTTCATGGGGGAGTGTTAAGTGTTGAGCCCCTGCTGTAACGGCAGCCACTGCTTCAGCAGGTGACTTGAGGCTGGCCGCCAGTAATTCAGTACCCCCCCCGCTCAATACACTACTGATCTCCCCTAACAATTGAATACCATCACCCATAAGGCGCGTTGTACGGTTCACATAAACAGCGATCAATCGGGCACCAGCTTCCTGGGCAACCAGTGCCTGGGCCGGAGAATAAATGGCAGTGGGACAGCAGGTGATTTTTGAAGAGAGTTGGGCACAGACCTTAAATCCCAGGTCATTGGGCGGCAGTTTCAGGACCAGTTGCTTATCCAGGATCTTTTGGGCCATATAAGCTTCAGTGATCATTGCTTCAAAATCCTGTGCCACGAGTTGGTAAAAAATTGGACCCGAACACAATTGCCTGATGGCAGGTAACAAACTATTAGCATCCATTCCTGCCTGAGCCAACAGGAGTGGATTGGTGGTAACCCCCTTAACCCACCCCAACTCACAGCTCGTCTGAATATGGTGCAGGTCAGCTGAATCAATATATATGGACATACCGTCTCCTAGATCAGCTCCAAATCTTTCACCCAAAAGGGTAAAATCAAAAGACTATTTGGATTCGTTCTGGTAGAGACAGGCCTTAGACCTGTCTCTACATCAGATTACATTGCCGGCATGGAAAAGATGAATCTGCAAAAAACCCATACCCACAACACCATTTTCAACGCCATGGGTGAAGGTCTATGGGGTTTTGCCATGGCCTTTCATAATATGAATTCAGTCATCCCCATGTTCCTGGCCCAGATGGGGGCATCCGCTTTTATTATTGGGATAATCCCAGGCGTATTCATCCTGTTGGTTGCCTTGCCCCAGTTAATATCGGCAGCGCTTTTTCACCAATCACCCCATATAAAAAAACTGAATATCGGCTTGCATTTTGCCCTGACACCCATCGCACTGATGATTGGTCTGGCATTTTATAAATATGAGTTCATTGGTCAAACTGGTGTCATGGTGTATCTGGTATTATGGTTGATCTGGTCTCTGGGAGTTGGTTTTCTGGTCCCGGTCTGGGCCGATTTTCTGGCTTCTGTAACGGTAGCTGGCAGACGAGGACGTTTTTTTGGGATCACCTTTACCGTTAATGCAATTTTGGGGATAGTCGGTGGATATGTACTTAAGGAAGTGCTGGCCCTGGAGAGTCTGAGCTTTCCCCGGAATTTTGGGCTTGCTTTTTTGATCATGACAGCAGCTATTCTAATTGGTAATAGTTTTTTTATCTTCATGAAGGTCATCCATTTGCCAGCAGCAGTAGTAAAACAGGTTGAGCCCTGGTGGCAAAGATTGAAGGTCATTTACATCGGGGATAAAAATTTTCGTAATTACATCATTAGTCGCGCCCTGGCGGCAGCCACCATGATGCCCCTGGCTTTCTACGGTGTAGATCTCCAAAACCGGTTTGGACTTCCATTGAGCGCCGCCGGGACCTTTACTTTCTTTCTGGTGGTTGGCCAGGCGATCTTTAATATTCTGTTTGGGTATTTGGGTGACATCTATGGTCGAAAATTAGCCATCAGCGGTTTCTTTGTGGGTCATTTATTAGCTGGTATCACAGCGCTCCTGGCCAGCGAACCATGGATGGCCTATTTGGCTTTTATCTTCGTGGGGATGGGTTTTGGAGCCGGGCAATCGTCCTTTATGGTTTATATCTACGAATTTGCTGGTGAGCTTGGAGACAAGAAACTTTACTACGCTGCCCTGGATACGGCTGTGGCGCCCGTGATCATCGTCTATATCTCGATTGCCGGAATCATCGTAGATACATTTGGTGTCACCACCCTGTACCTGCTTTCTCTGACTTTAGTTTTAGCCGGACTTGCATTTTTCCTCTTAAAAGTAAAATCACCCCAAACAGACCAGTAATGATTCTTATTTTGGGCGGGGTAGCACAAATCATTGAAACGGTTACCGGCCTCCCAAGTGTGAAGAAACCCCCGACTTAAGTTGTGGGTTTCTTCACACTTGGGATACTACAATGGTTTACTGAAAGACTAAAGACAAACTCGAAATTCTTCAGCTAAAATTTGTCTGGCACTCAGGACAAAAATGGGTACCTCTCTGGCCCAGCTTGATCTTTTCAATGGGAGTGTCACACATCACGCAGGGTTGATCTTTACGCCCATAGACTCGAAGGGCAGCTTGAAACGTCCCGCTCTGATTGTCACCATGACTGAAATTTAGAATAGTCGTACCCTGGGCCTGGATGCTGGCCGAAAGAATGCTTTGAATGGCAGAATGCAAACGCACGACGTTCTGCTTGGGCACTGCCGACGCACTACTTTCAGGCTGGATACCAGCCTGAAATAAGGCTTCATCAACATAGATATTCCCCAAGCCGGCCAGGAAGGTTTGATCTAGCAACAGGGGTTTGATCGTGCGTTTTTTTGTACGGAGCATCTGCATAAAGACCATCAAAGTAAAATCTGCGCTGAGCGGTTCGGGTCCCAGGTGCCCCAGCAGATCAGCGGGGTCTTTGGTGAAAACCATGCGACCGAATTTGCGCATATCCTGAAAGTAAAGTGCCTGTCCAGAACGGAAGTGTAAGATCACGGTAATATATTTCTCGGGAAATACCGGAGTGAGTTTCCCCGTCATTCGCAGATGTACCACCAGGGCTCCAACCTCCAATTCAATGATGATGAACTTAGCTCGACGTGACACACTCTGGATCGTCTTGCCAACCACAGAATCATACGCATCATCAGGGTTCAGGGCTTTTTCCCAGGGCGCCTCGATGTCAATGATGGTTTCCCCAACAATGGTCTGTTGGAGACCACGGACCACGGTTTCAACTTCAGGTAATTCAGGCATATTTTAAACTCCAAATTATACCGAGTACTGTATTGAGCTTGACAAGAGTACGAAGTGTTGTGCTGTCTCTAAAAACGAAAAACCGAGCTAGCTGAGGCATTAACTTTTCATTTTCTTGGGGACTTCACGGTTAGCTACTTTTGCAGGTAATGGACAATTATTATTTAAGCACCAGACTGATGGGACAGTGATCTGAGCCCAGAACATTGGGGTGGATCCGGGAGGCTTCCACCTGGTCTGCGATCTTTTCACTGACCAGAAAATAATCAATTCTCCAGCCCACATTGTTGACGCGTGAATTGGCTCGAAAACTCCACCAGGAATAATAACCCTGGGCACCGGGATGCTCTTTTCTAAAGGTGTCAACAAATCCTGTATCCAGATAACGATCCACCCAGACGCGTTCCTCCGGGAGAAAACCGGAGGTCTTTTCGTTGGGTTTGGGACGTGCCAGATCGATATCGGTGTGGGCGGTGTTAAAATCGCCCACGATGATCACCGGCTTGATCCTGTCCTTTTTACGTATATGCTCTTGCAAAGCACCATAAAATCTCAATTTGTAATCGAGACGGTCCTGGTCTTTTTGACCATTCGGGAAATAGACATTATAGAGAAAGAATTTTTCGTGTTCCGTAAGGACAATGCGACCTTCTCGATTGAAGGCGTCGTCCAGGATAGCGGTCTCCACTGCAAGAGGCTCAGTCTTGCACCAGGTTGCCACACTGCTATAGCCCTTGCGTTCTGCTGAATGATAATAGGCATGGTAACCCAGCGGTTTGGTCAATGATTCATCTAATTGATCCGGTTGGGCTTTGGTCTCCTGGAAACACATGACATCCGGGGTTTCCAGATTGAACCAATCCCAAAACCCCTTTTTAACAACGGCTCTAATACCGTTAACATTCCATGAAATGATCCGCATGAATAACTCCTTTGCTGCCATGAAAATACTCGGAATATATTGAGACAGTTATATCTTTATACCTCATCAGGAAATCAAGTGGAATATCAAGGCATCAAAAACAAACCTGTCGTAACCGTTTCCTCTCGGTCGGAGTGGCGTCGTTGGCTTGAGGCGAACCACGCTGGAGTTAAAGAAATCTGGTTGGTTTACTATAAAAAGCATCCGAATATACCATCTCTCACAAAAGCTGAGGCGACAAAAGAAGCGCTCTGCTTTGGCTGGATCGATAGTCTGGTGCAGGGTATTGACGATAAACGCGACATGCAAAAATTCACACCACGGAACCCGGACCGTATCTGGTCAGAATTAAACAAGAGACGAGTGATCAAATTGGAATCTCGGGGTCTGATGACCGCTGCCGGACAGAAAATGATCAGGTATGCTCGTGAAAGCGGTGAGTGGGCGCGCAGTCGAGACCTGCCTGAAAAGATTGATATGCCAAAAATACTGAATGATGCCTTGATGCGGGCACCAGATATTAGAAAATTTTGGGATGAGCTGTTGTCAGCTCACCGTAAACAATTCTTGTGGTGGATAAGCCAGGCCAACCGGGAACAGACCAGACGGTCCCGGACTAAAAAAAAACGATAAAAATGCTTACATCAGGTCGATCACCAAGTATGTTGTGATCAAAGCTAAGGAACGTGAAATGCCCCTGCGAAATATATTTGCTATTGGATTAACTCTGGTGATGTGGTCATGCACCAAAAGCATTGAAACAGCTGCACCAACACCCCTGCCGCCAACAAGCCCCTCTCTGAAAATGATCTCCCGGACCGATTGGGGCTGGGTACCTCTCACAGACAGTATCCCTGTCCATGAGATAAAATACATTACCATCCACCATGGCGGCGAAGACTTTCCAGCGGACAAGGATCCCATCCAGTATCTCCGGGGATTGCAATCCTGGAGCCAGTCAGACAAGGGTTGGATCGATAATCCCTACCACTATATGATCGATCTTAAGGGAAATATATACGAAGCCCGGCCGATCAAATATCCCGGTGACACCAATACAAGTTATGATGTCCGTGGTCATGCCTTGATCTGTGTTATGGGGAACTATGAAAATCAGATCCTTAGTACGACCCAATTCGAACAATTGGCTCGGTTAACAGCCACACTGGCAGATGAATATGGGGTCGCTCTCAATTTAATCAAAACCCACCGGAATTATGTTGAAACATTGTGTCCCGGGAAAGACCTATACCGGTACTTTGAAGATGGCAGCTTCCTGGAACGGGTTGCGGCATTAAGACAATAAACCCTGGTTTAAGTCTCGATCATGCAGCTTAATTTTTTCAGTTTTCCGATCATTTTGGGAGTTGGCTTCCTGAGTTTTCTCATGCACCTGGTAGCCCAGCGTAATCGCGGACGGGTGGTCAGCATGTTTATGATCTTCAGCATGCTGGTGATCATCTACAGTCTGTTGTTCAGTGCCTATCTATTGTCAGCCAGCCCAAAGTGGCAAATTTTCTTTTTTCAACTCATGGTGTTCATTACCATTTTTATTCCCATGGCGATCTTGTTTTTTCTGTTGGAATATTTGGGATATGACAACTGTAGCAGTTGGAAAAACAGTGGATTGTTGATGGCAATTCCGGTGATAGCAGGTGTGCTAGAGCTGACGGATCCTTTGCATGGCTATTTCTGGGAAAAGATGGAGATCATCAACTCGGGTGGATTCAGTTATATCAGGGAAGTTCCCGGTTCTGTTCCCATCCTGTTAATCATCTATTTATACTTAATTATGGGATTTTCTTTAGCACTTTTGTCCTGGGGTGTTTTTAATACTCCCAAACATCACCGAAAAGAATTAAGCCTTATAGTCATAGCTCTGGGGATCCCCCTGTTTTCTGACCTGCTCCGCACTTTTCACCTTACGCCCTGGCCTCATCTGTATCTCACGCCATACGCTGTTTTAATATCCGTCCTGGCTTTGGGCATCGCCATTATCAGGTATGATTTTTTAAATGCTATTCCGGCGGCCTATAGTCGACTTTTCACTGATGTAACTGACGCCATTCTGGTCTTTGATCATAAGTATAATCTTATGGATCTGAATCTGGCAGCCAGTAAACTTTTTTCACTTGATCACAAGATCCAGATGACTACCACACTTAACGTTTTTCCTGAAGCAGTCCAGGATGCTGTTAAAGCGCAGGATATTGAAATTGCCCTAACAGTGGATGAGGAATTAAAATATTTTGATATAAATCGATCAGAATTATCTGGAAAAGATGGTCTGCTGAGATCGGTTGTTCTCACCTTTCACGATATTAGTATGCGTAAACAACTGGAGCTGTGGCATCAAGATCTCATTCGGGAGAAGCAGAGCCTTTTAGCAGAAAAAGAGGTACTACTCAGGGAGATAAACCATCGGGTAAAGAACAATTTTAACCTGGCCGGTAGTCTGCTTTTTCTGGAGGCTCAGAAATTTAAAGATAAAAAGGTCAGGAATGCCTTTGAAGTAAGTCGAGACAGACTGCGAACCATGTCCCTGCTTAACGAAAGACTTTATCGATCTGAAAAATTCGATAATCTGGACCTGGGGAGCTATCTTTGCTCAATAGCTGAGGACCTGATGAGTTTTCAAGTAATCCAGAACGTGAAAGTTGAATTAGAGTGTGATACTGTTGCAGTTGGCGTTGGGCCCCGGGAAGCGATTCCCTGCGGGTTGATTGTGAATGAATTGGTGACCAATTCACTGAAACACGCTTTTCCGGGAAAAAGTGAAGGTGCACCGGTTATTGCATTAAAACTTTCTCAAGGAAAAGATGGTCTGATCAAGCTTCAAGTAGCTGACAATGGCAAGGGATATCCAGATTCTTATAATTATGAGGAAAGTGACTCATTGGGGCTGAAACTGGTACAAATGTTAGGTCATGATCAGCTTGGTGGAACAGTCCGCTTCGGTAATCGGCAGGGAGCCTTTTTCAACTTATCTTTCTTTACTGAAGTAGAAGCGGATTAAGGCGGTATTCGTGGCATCCAGGACCAAGCAAAAATATTTCAAACAATCCGGTGTGATCCCGGTCTATAAGGGTAAGGTTGTGCTCATTACGGCCAGTGGTAGTCGACGCTGGATCACACCCAAGGGCTCCATAGAATGGGAACTATCTGCCCAGGAATCAGCGGCCAAGGAAGCCCTTGAGGAGGCCGGCATTAAGGGAGAAGTTTTACCCGAAGAGGTGGGGACCTACACTTATGAGAAACTGGGGGGCCGCTACAAGGTTCGTCTGTACTTTATGGAGGTTACCAAGCTCAAGGACAATTGGGATGAGAGAGCTTTCCGGAAGCGAAAATTATTCACCCCCAAACAGGCGATCAAAAAGGTTGTACCGGCAGCAGTCTCAAAGATCATGGCTCATTATTTCCATGAAAATCGCCATCTGATCAAAAAGAAGCGGAGCGGCAAGAAAAAAAGGAAGAAAAAGGGTTAGAGCAATGGGGGCTAAAAGCAACGATCCCAAAAGCCGCCGTAATTAAGCAGAATTGAGCTGATTTTCAAAACATGACCAAACCAGGCAAATGGGAACGGATCTATTCTGTGGTCAGGCAGATCCCCCCTGGGAAAGTAGCCACCTACGGACAGATCGCCACCCTGGCCGGTTATTATCGCCAGGCCAGACAAGTGGGCTATGCCCTCCATGCCATACCGTCTGGTGACATCCCCTGGCAGCGGGTGATCAACGCCCAGGGCAAGATCAGTCTCAATCTGGAGATGGGTGGAGCCATTCAACGCAAACTGCTGGAAAATGAAGGGGTAGTCTTCAGTCAGGCGGGTATCATCGCACTGAGAGTATACCAGTGGCAGCCCACCATGGATCCGCTAGATCAAAGTGAAACCAGTGTGATTAGTACCGGGATGTCGCGCCCCTAGCGGGCAGGTTGAGATTTTGTCAAATGCCAGCCATGGCCTTGCACGCATTCGTAAACCACGAGTTTGACCCCTTGTTCTTTACGGAGATGACCAGCTCGGCGTAAAGCATCTCGTTCAGTGGCATAGGCTTCCTTGAATTTGCCATCTGACCCCCGACAGACCAGACAGGTCTCACTGGGAGTTTGTCGGTCAGCTGGAGCCAGGTGCCAGAATCCACACTGACTACATTTATAGGGAGCCAGGTTACCGCCGCCATAGGTTTGGTTGGCATGGCGGGCAGCCGCCTTGGCCTCGGTCTTTGTGTCATACTCGGTGAGGGGACGTCCATTTTTCTTAGCATTACAACTGGGGCTTTTGCGATTCACAGGTTTACTCCCGATTAGTAGCACCCAATATATGACTTTTGGGGAATATAAAAAGCCCTGGAAAATTCCAGGGCTTTAAATCTAGGCTACCAAGTTAGATTCTGAATGTTATACCAAATTCAGTTCAGAACGCGCGGTACGGTCTTCATATTTTCCATTTTTACGGCACTTCGATGAACTCAGTGTAGCACACTAATTGGTGTGCGCCATTACAACCCGGTAGAATCAGCCTTCAATTCCTGGATCCTGGTCTGCAATGTGCGGGTTTCACGAGCCATGGGTGCCAGGGTGGCCAGTCTATTGACCCATTCTTCACCAGCTTCAATGTTCTCATCTTTGACGTAGGATCGAGCAATTTCATAAACAACCTGAGCATTCATGGGCGCTTCCAGACTTAAGGGAAGCAGGATCTCCAGTGCTTTAGAGGTTTGATCATAGAGATCATTCCAGATAGAAGCGACCTTGACCCGCTCCATGAGCGGTAGATTCTCACGGCCATTGTTAAAGGCATTATCCATATAGCGCCAGGCACTGGTATCGTCTTCCAGTTGATGATACATCTGAGCAATCTGCAGGTATAGATCCATGTAAGTGATAGGTATGGTCTCATCTGGAACCAGCTCATCCATTTTGTGCAGGACGTACAGAGCCTTCTCCCGGTTTTCCTCTCCGGTCAAACCATATTCATAGACCAACTGTAGAAACCCTTTGCGGTAATTTTGCAGCAACCGCTGGACATTTGGCGGATAATACACATCCGGGTCATCAAGATTCGTATAACGATAGGTATCAATAATCTTTTCATACATGATATCTGCATCAATACTCAAGCCCACTTTATAGGGCATCAATTGATAAGCCTGGCCATCCATACGCAAATAATCACCCAGGCCGATCTGGTTACTGGGTGAAACCGTTACGGCAAAGTATACGGGTTGTTTCCATTCGTTCATCCGCAGGATCTCGTAGATCATGATGTCCTGAACGCGCAGTCCACCCATAAGTTTACCCGTTTGAGGATTCTTCTGCCGGGAGATAGTTGGCTTTAAATTCCAACGCAGTCCGGAAGCACCCTCTTCGAAGGTTCCGGATTCAGGTTTATCGTAAAATTTAGCCGGAGCCGGGATAAACATCTCCCGTTCTTCCCACCTCCACAGCCCCATGCCCTCGATCTCTTCATCGGATAGACTGATGGGGATCTTTGGCTCGATATGTTTCAATTGCTTGATGTACCAGGGGGTGTTCAACAGGCTAAGATTCACAACCCGAACATCCTTGCGAATGCCTTCGACTTCCTGCAAATACCAGAGCGGGAAGGTATCGTTGTCTCCATTAGTGAAGATGATGCCATCGGCTTCACAGGTGTTCAGCAGATTGTATGAATATTCCCAGGCCACGTAATTGCCAGAACGATCATGCGTATGATAATTGGCGCGGATCATATTTACAGGGATAGCCAACAGTAGAACCGCCACTACAGCACCATAGACGAGGGGTGACCCTTTGCGCCAGTCTTTCAGCTTTTCCAGCATGGCGGCCGCCCCGATTCCGATCCAGATGGCAAAGGCATAAAATGAGCCGACATAGGAATAATCTCGTTCCCTGGGTTGGGGATCATCTTGATTGAGATAAAGCAGGATGGCGAACCCGGTAAGCACAAATAAGGCTGCCACGGCAAATGCTCGTTTTGAGTCTCGCGAGAAATGATGCCCCATACCCAGCAAGCCAAGGAAAAAAGGAATTCCCCAGAGTTGTGAGAAATCTGAATTATCTCCGCTGCGCCCCCAGAATTGCCACTTGAAATAGCGAATATACATCTGATTGATCTGATAACGCCAGAAGAAGTCTGAGCTGGATCGATAGCCCTTGACGATGGCACTCAGGTTTGAAATACGTTGATTTACTTCACGACCACCCACCTGAACGATAACCTGATCTCCCTGGGCAGAAACAACCTCACCGATCTTGCCGGTGCTCTTAATCTTTACCACGCGTCCCGGGGTGGCGTTATTCTTATTTAAAGGATTCTCACCCCAGCGGTCACGATAGAACATGGGATAACTACCATATTGTTCCCGTTCCATATAGGAGACTGCCCGGGCCACCGTTTCCGGGTCATTTTCATCAATATTGGGGTTTTGAGATGACCGGATAAAAATGGTCTCGTAGGAGGTAAAACCAACCAGGACCATGAGTAGTGCCATGATGGATAGTCGGATCTCAGTAGCGCGTAACCGGGAGAACGATGGCGCGAAATAGATCAGCGCCATGAGAATCACAATGCTCACGGCAAAAGTGGTTCCAATTGCTGAAACGGCATCATCCGTATTCATTATGTTACCCATAAAATTTGCCAACTTGGGCATGCCCTTGATGATTCCGAGATAAATCACCAGATAAGCCGCTCCAGCTGCGCCCATGAGTAGGATCTGGCGCCAAAAACGCTGTCGCCGGTCTGCCTTAAAGATCTGAGAAAGACCCCATAGACCACCCCCGGTGATCACCGAGAAAATCACGCCCAGGACCATAAGTTTAGAGCCGCGGTCACCATCCGAGAGACGTAGATATTCCATGGAAGACGCTGGTAAGGCCATTTCAATGGCGATGAGGATCCCTACAGCCATGATGCCAATGACCGCCAGAATATTGATCATCATTTCCACCCCATCATCATCGGGATTGAGTTTCATATACATGATCAGAGCGATAAATGGAATGGTGAGCAGGTTAAGCATGTGAACTGATATGGCCAGACCCATCATGTAGGAGATGATCAGGATATAGCGCGCGCCAGCACTGCCTTCATCAACTTTTTCCGACCATTTCAGGATCAGCCAGACCACGATGGCAGTAAAAAAGATGCTCATGGAATAGACTTCAGCTTCCACGGCATTGAACCAGTGACTGTCGGAAAAGGCGATGGCCAGTGAGCCGACCAGACCACCACCATAGGCGATCCATTTATCCGCGGTATCTTTGATCTTGCCCCGCCATTCAACCACCAGGCGTACAATTATGAGAAACAGGAACATGTTGGCAAAAGCGGTGGCCAGCGGTGATAACATGTTGATCCGGTAAGCAATATAATGGAACTGGGGTTCATTCAAGACCGGATCCAGGGCTGCCCCGCCGACAAAGGGCAGGATGGAGATCACTCGGCCCAATAATAGATAGAGCGGAGACCCAGGCGGGTGGGGGACACCCAAAGTGTGTGATGCGGCAATAAATTCACCACAATCCCAAAATGAAACCGTAGGAGCCATGGTGTCCAGATAGAGCAGGAAGGTGAAGACCAGCACAAAGGCTGCGATCAAAGTTTTCACCATGTCACGCGGTTTAAGAAATTCCATTATCCATCCTTTTTTAATGCGCCTGTGTTGGTCACACAGCTATAAGCTTAGCTAAAAATTGTCATCGCCTTGTCTGGAAATTGTGCTGGTGTCTCATTCCCAATATTTATCAAAGTTCCCCATCCATACGGGCTAAGGCCGAGCAATATATGTTTATGTAAGTCGGTTGCCAAGGTGATGTTCCTGAAAGGGAACTGGTGAAGCATTGATATTATTCAGGCCGTAGAGGCCGCAGAGCGTTGCATTGAGTCCTTCGACTGAGCTCAGGAACCGCCTGTCGAAATAGCGCAAAGTGTTGTTATCTATTGTTTTACGTGTATTTGTCGTAAGCAGTTGTATTTAATGGTTATAGGGCATATTATGTGATTTTCTAAATACTTTTTGCGAGCTCATCATAATATTGACTATTTGATTATTCCGAAGATTTCCTGATACATATTTTCAATATCAGTGACTTCATTATTTGATAATTCTTTAAATTCTTTTGACCTTGTCCTTATTGATAACATCCCCCCATTTTGCTCTAAAAAGCGCACAACGAGTGCAACAGTTCTATCAGGCATCTCATAATTGTTATCTAAAAACCGTTTCATCTCAGCGTAATGATTTAAGTAATTGACCTCATTGGGTATAATATTAGCTACTGTATCATGGACACAGGCGTACAAGAATTCAGCCTGTTTGGTTGCATCAAAGTACCTATAATAATCAGCAGTATCATTAAGCACTTCAATATTATTCTTGGGTGTAGCTTTCCATTCAATGAATTCCAGTAGGGGCCGTGAGTATGATTCTAAAACCTGCTGATAATCAGCAATATGATCTAAAATCGATGCTGATACTGGGAATACAATCCCCTGTTGAGCAAAATTCATTTTGGCCAAAATATGGTGGATTAGATAACGGTGTAGTCGACCATTGCCATCAACAAATGGGTGAATAAACACAAACCCAAAAGCTATACTTGAGGCTGCTAGTACGGGGTCATATTCTGTGTTCCGAATTAACTGATTCGTGTAAATTAGACCATCGAGCAAAGATTCGACATCTTGCCATCTCGCTGAGATATGATCGGGGATTGGCTCTCCTGTCAAACGATCATGCGTTCCAACAAAGCCCCCCTCCTTGCGAAAGCCCATGGGCGTAAACCGACTATTTTCTATTACTAACTGTTGTAGCCGCAGAAATTCTTCCTTATCAAGTGATTTGGAACCAGCTTGACCAATAGCCTCGCCCCAACGCAGTGCTCGTTTGTTTCCCGGACTTTCACCCTCTATGGTAAATGAAGCTTTTGAGTCTTTTAGTAATAGAAATGCTGAGGCACGCTGCAATATATCCTTGTGAACACTTTGTAGGTAATTGTTCTTCCGGTCAGCCAGATTTGATTGAATTAAAGTTTGAAGTTTCTCAGTTTTCCTGATCAGTGGGCAAAAGCCATTTGTTCCAGGGAGGTTATTAATTATCCGGTGACGTGGTGAGCTTATCCCTTCTATAGCATACTGTAGGTTCTCGTCTATAAGCGGGATGGCATTCTTAATACTTAGATCTGGAATTTCTAGAATCACATCCATCAGCCACTCATACAAAAACCATATTTTGCGACTGTATTGTCCCGTTGGCTCAATTTTAAGCATTTCAACAATTTCTGATTCAGAGAGCCTCTGAAAAAGCTTCTTGAAAAACAACAAGTTTACGCCTTCATATTTCAACGCAAAAACTAAATGACGATATATGGAATCTTCTGGCTGATACTTAGGTGTAAACACTCTCCAGCCATTCATTTCATAGCGTTTATTTTTCTTCGAGATAATCGATATTATGTCTGGAATAGGAACTTCAAGTTCTAAAACATTGATAATAGCAGCATATCCTGCCAATGATCCTGGTTCAGGAAGACTTCTATCATGAAAATGAAGTATTTCACGTGAATATTGGGTATTATTGGCTAGCATGTGTGAAATATAGGTATTGTTGTCTCAAATGAAAGAGTAATGCTAATATCTTTAACCTACCAGAAACCACTGGAATCTATACTTGGCAATGATTCCATCTGGCAATGTCTATAATACCATTATGAGTTCGAGACGATTCTCTCAATCACGTAAATTTTCACACCCTCGAACTGACGGACTTCAATAGTAGTGTAACCTTCATGCTCTGCGAGGGAAAGGGCGAGCTTATCAAAAGGTTCTATAAAACTAATAATTTCAGACCTATCGCCTTTTTTGACAAGGCTAGCCATTGTTTTCTGCTCCCATTCTTTCATAGTCTCTGAAAATACAACTTCAGTTACAAGTGGTTTATTCTGAGCCATGGCTTCTCGGATCATCCGAATGGCTATCCCTTTGTTTTTGATTTTCTTTTTGTGCATTTTTTCCCATAGTCGTATTTGATCCCCTCTCCCCTCCGTATCGCTGTCTAACAATATAAGTGAATCACCAATTTCATCCCTGGTAATGTTCCATTGATTCTGATTTTTTGGACTCCTACCTGTGAGCAGGAGTTCAAGCTTTATCAATTACATGCTTATTATGCGGTTACATTCGCTTGTATTTAGTGAGTGGCCTGCATTTTAGTGGCCGGAATATTTTATTGGGTACTCTTAAACGAATTTGATGCGGTTAATAATTATTCTAAAGAAATCTCTGGACCAGACATCAGTTGCACGAGGATCAGTTAAGAATACATTCACATCTTTACGCGCTTGGTCGATGTCCAAGTCATCAACCCTCGAATGGTACAACTCAATAAACTTTGCCGGAGTCAGGGTATTCGAACCGGCCCAATCTGCGGACTGGCGCATGCGTTGCTCAAGATGAGACAATCGTAACTCAGGGTAGCGACCAGCATACCAAACTAAATCATACCAGTCCCTGCCCTTCACATTTGCTTTCCATTTCCGATAAAGGGCTGCATGCATTTTCCCAGCGAATAAATCCGGGAGTGTATAGGTTTTGACTTGAAATGGAATCGGTTGGAAAACCGGCTGCATCTCAGTGTCAAATCCAGGAGGAGGATTGGGGTCGATTTCCATTTTGATCTTAATTAATTGGGATTGGGGGAATTGGGCAACAATTCCATCGCCAACTTCGATAGCCAAAAGACTTTTTATCGTATTTACTTTGAGAAAAGCAGACTTAACAGCACTCTCTGTAATCTTGGGTTTTGACTTAAATTCGGCATCAAAACCGTAGGCTATAAGCTCCTTTAGGATTGCTTTATCATACTTCTCCAGACTGAAATCAGAATTTGGAGCGAGTAACGAAAAATCCATATCCTCAGAAAATCGATCAAGATTATACAGAACGCGCAACGCTGTTCCACCATAAAATGCTGCTGATTCAAAAAATTTTGCTCGCCACAGAGCTAGCAAAGCAATAGACTGAAGAATCTCACGTAAAGCTTGCAGATAATCATCCTGCGAATCTAGACGATATTGTGAGAGCATATTCTTGATAGCATCATTCATAGTCACTTACCTCATATTCTTCTTTCCACGTCGTAGCAAGTTTACCAATATCTTTAGCTTGAATGAATCAAAGACGGCTGAGTATTTCTCGATCTTCATAAAGTCCATTTCAAGAAAAGCTTCCCACTCAATCCTGAGATTTTGAGTGATATAATCCCTCATTTCACCTTGGTTTTGAATTGAATTTCCATGCCCCAACTTGATCTTGTCTACTAATGCCTTTTCAGCATCTGCCATCAAGTACGATCGTTCTTTATCAATCTTAATACGCTCTATCCCTAAATAAAAGGCCTTGGCTGGCACGCTATGATAGGTAAATAGACCCAGTGGGGTTTCAAAACTCCTTGATGATCCAAGACAAGTAGAAGTTATCGCCGTAACGCGCTCAGGGATCAAGCCATGGATCTGAAGGGCATATTCCAGTGATACATAGGATGGTCCATATATGAGATTACTTAATATTTCACGAGAGGCTGGCTTACTTCCGTACCCTTCACCAAATACATATAGTCCCTTCTTAACTCTCCGTACAACGCCTTGCTTCAGCAAAGTTGTTACTCGATCTCGCGGCTTTGCGTAATCACGCAACGTATGCATCAACATCTGGTAATCAAACTCAGGTGTTTGGATTGAAATCCATATGGGTTGGTTCATAATCATTCTCTATTCACGACCGGTTTTTACACCCCTCCTTTCCGCATCAATATACATATAAATAGCTAGTATGTCCAGTTTTCATGGATATACTATAGTGATATCTATATTTTTTAGCTAGCTACAACAATTGACAAACTCGGCCTCCTACCCGTATACCCGTAGTAGTCATAATATCACAATAATTATGTCGTTAAGTGATGGGCAACAACATGGGTGGCCGGCACTTTGGTGGCCGGTCAAATATGACCTAACTTTTACCTAATGTGGAGTAGGCCTGTCGCCATCATAAATAACCTGATGGCGCAGGCCAATCACGGAAATCTTTAATACCACTGCTCTCCAAACGCCCATTGCCGGGTAAACAGTAGCTTACCCTTCCAGTGATCCAAAATAACGTCTGGCTTCCTTCATAACACGGGGAGCCAGTAGCAGCGTGGCTGTCATGGTGGGAATTGCCATGAGAGCATACATTCCATCAATGAAATTGATGGCAATATCGAGGGAGATCAGAGAAGCAATGATCAGGGTGAACACATAGAAAATACGATAGTATTTTTTATAACGACTGCCAAAGAGATAGGATGTACACTTACTCCCATAATACGAATATCCGATCATGGTCGACATACTGAATATGATCACGCAGATCATGAGAACATAGCGACCTATTTCACCTAATTCATGGGAAAAGGCCTGTGTGGTAAGCGTCACACCATTGCTTTCACTAGCTTGCCACATACCGGAAAAGAGGATCGCAAAAGCAGTTACACTGCAAACAATGATAGTATCAATAAACGGACCGATCATGGCCACCAGACCTTCACGTACCGGCTCCTTGGTCTTGGCTGCGCCATGGGCCATGGCTTCCGTACCGATCCCAGCTTCATTGGAAAAAGCGGCACGACGGATCCCGGTTATGATAACCGCACCTAAGGCACCGCCCATAACAGCATCACCGGTAAAGGCATCTCTAAGAATGAACATAAACATCTCGGGGATCTCAGTAAAATGATTGGCCAGTATTGTCAGACCTGCCAACATATACAGACTAACCATTACCGGCACCATCCGGGAGGCTACCAGGCCAATGCGCTTGATCCCACCGAAGATCACACTGGCGACCACCAAGGCGATAAGAAACCCTACCAGCAGATTGCCAATAACAGCGTCACCGGCGAATAGGCCCTGCTGTTTAAACACTTCATCCCGGATGATCTGGGTTAATTGATTGGATTGAAAAGGGGCCAGACATCCAAAAAGACCAGCCAGACTGAACCAGATCGCCAGTGGTTTGAATTTTTTTCCCAGACCGGATTCAATAAAATACATGGGACCACCCATGACCCGTCCTTCGTCATCTTTCCCACGATAAAGGATACTAAGGGTACAAGTGAAAAACTTGGTGGACATCCCCAGGATGGCACTGAGCCACATCCAGAAGATTGCACCAGGTCCACCGGTGTGGATGGCGATGGCCACTCCGCTGATATTCCCCATCCCCACCGTACTGGCCAGGGCACTTGACAGCGCCTGGAAGTGGGAGATGTCACCCGGGTCATCTTCTGAGTCATATTTGCCAATGAGGATCAAAAAAGCGTGCCGGAAAAACCGGAAGGGGGTAAAACGACTGTAAAAGGTAAAGAAGAGTCCGCCGCCGAGTAATAGTACTAAAAGTGGGGTCCCCCACATGAAATTTGAAAAATTCGAAAACAACAAATCAATGGTCGGCATGAATTCTCCTTAAAGGCGCTCTCTGTCTACTTTTTTTAACCCAAAATATTACCTGGGAATATCAGTATATGCTACCCCGGTACTTGGAAGGATCCAATTTACGGGAGAGTTGGTGTCTCACAAGCTCCTTGATGGTGAATATTCAAAATCTGGCGTGGGCTGCCCCCCCATTGAATTGTCCATGGGTTTTTGGTAATCATCCGAGAGCACTTGTCCCTGGAGAAAGGAACCAGCAAAGCCTATAACAATGGGCTGAAGACCCTTCTGGGTTTGATCTTGGTCAACTCAGGGGAACTGGTGGGACCGGGGCAATCATTGGAATTGTCAGCAGTATTAGGACGGCTCTTATTTGTGACGGGCACAGGCTCTTTCCGCCGGTCATCAATAAAATGAAAGATAGTCAGAATAGGATGTCTGAGAGCCATCCGAGGACCAGAGAAACGCATGATCCGCTTTACCTCGTCCTTCATATTGGGTTTGTAGCAGTGGAGCGGACATTTCTTACAAGAGGTTTTGCCTTCCTGATAGGGGCAGTAGTGGAGGCGATCCAGCGCATAGTTTTGTATCTCAGAACACTCCGGGCAGTCAGCAACATTCAGCTGGTGATGATGCTTACAATAGATACCCACCATAACTTTGATGGTTGCAGCCTCACGCTGCATTCTGTTGGCAAGTATTGACATTCCATCCTTCATCTCAGTGATAATAAAGGATAAATATAGTCCCCAATCAACTGTTTTCTACCTTGCCCTTAAGGATCCGTTAATAAACGGGGCTTTTATACTATTTTCAGTTCCAAATGCGCTGAGGAGCTTCAAGATATTTTTCTTTTTTACAAGCATCAAATGTTTTGCATAGCCACTCGTGCCGAGTTCATCGAAGTATAGCTATGCTAAATATTTTAGCCTGCATTATTCATGAATTATTGCCCCAAAGCCACTAAGCTTATTAAAGTTATGAACAAGGTAATTTTAAACAGAATTATTTGCATCGGTGAGTGATAATTTTTGATAAGCATATATTTTTTAAAACTTGGTATCTTCGTGACTTAGTGGCTATGAATTATTCAGGTTAGGTGCAGTAAAAATGGAAAATATGAATAATATACTGCGCATCTGGAGCTGAATATGGTATTCTTTATGTGCTGGAAGTCAACCCAGGCGCCAGCAGAACGGTTCCCTTTATCAGCAAGGTCACTGATATACCTCTGGCAAAATATGCGGCTCAACTGACCACTGGGACCAAGCTGGCAGGGCTTGATCTCAACCGGTAAAAACAGGCGCTGATCGCTGCCAAAGCTGCCATCAGGGGCATCCGACGTCTCAGTTCGGGTGATTTACCGGTCACCAGCCTGCCGGATATTTTTAACTGATCTCACCCTCGACATCAGATCTTGGTTTGCCAGATTATAAAATCTCCACGAATGAATTCATGGGCTACCAAAGGATGATTTGAAGCTTCAGTGATCCGGTTATGGGGGTGCTGTCCCCCTTAAGGAATTCATGTACTGTACCTGCTTGCGAGATTGCCGTCCCCATCCGTTTCCACTCACGCCCCAAATCATTATTAACACTTAACTATTGCTCAATAATTTTTAAATTCAGCAGACTAAACTGAACCAAAATAATTGCTCTATAACTGCCCGTCGGCATGCTGGAGGCTCCATGGCTAATGCAACTGTTCCAGATGAAACCACTTTTTTTACACCTGATAACTTCACCCTTTTCGAAAGGACCTGGCTGTGTGAAGATGCCAGAGGAGTGATTCTCCTCACCCACGGTGTGGCCGAACATTCCGGCCGCTATGACCATGTGGCCCAATCACTGGTTAAAGGTGGCTATACGGTGGTCGCTTTTGATCTGCGCGGCCATGGACGGTCTTCCGGCAAACGTAATTATATCGATTCATTTCAGGACCATTTGAATGATCTGGGCAGTGTCATTATTCGAGCTAAAGCTAATTTTCAGAAATTACCTCTTTTTCTATTTGGCCACAGTATGGGTGGTGGAATTGTTACCCAGTTCGCAATTGAACGACATCCTGATGTCAAGGGACTCCTGCTGAGTGGTCCATCAGTAAAGGTCAGTGATGATATCTCGCCACTGCTGCAAAAGCTTTCCGGTATCCTCAGTGTGCTGGTCCCAAAATTACCGGCTATAAAACTGGATAGCTCAGACATATCCAAAGACCCCCGGGTGGTGGAAGCATATGATAATGATCCGCTAAATTACCGGGGCGGCATACTGGCCCGTACAGGAGCTGAGATCCTCAAATCCACTAAAAAGATCAGCGCTCAGGCTTCAGAGATCACCCTGCCTATCTTGATCATGCACGGTACTTCGGACAAGTTGGCGGATGTGAGCGGGAGCGAAATGCTCTATGAAAAAGTCTCATCTGAGGATAAGACCCTGAAGCTATACGAAGGTCTTTACCATGAGATCCTCAACGAACCTGAGCAGGACCAGGTCAAGGCTGATATGCTGGCCTGGCTGGATGCGCATATTTGAGTTTGTGAGTTAAGCAGAATATCGAAAGTTACAGTAGTATCGTTTTTTCTATCATATTCATACGCTTCAATCAAAATTTACATTCTGTGTTCATCCGCGTTAATCTGCGGCAAAAAACAGGAATCTGAAATGGCTATTCTTTCCATAGATCAGGGGACTACCGGGACCACGGTAATTCTGGTGGATCATCAGGGTGAAATTCTAGCCAAAGCTTACCGTGAGTTTAGACAGATCTACCCTCAACCAAGCTGGGTGGAGCACGAACCTGAAGAGATCTGGAGCACGGTCACTGAATGTATTCAGGAGCTTCGATCCTCCTGCCAGGGACCCATTGAGGCAGTCGGAATAACCAATCAGCGTGAGACCACGGTCATCTGGGATGCCGATACGGGGAAACCGATCTACAATGCCATCGTCTGGCAGTGTCGACGAACCACCCCGGTCTGTAGATCTCTCGAGCCAAAGCGAGACTGGATCAAGCAAAAGACCGGACTACCACTGGATGCCTATTTTAGTGGCACCAAAGCTCAGTGGCTTTTGGAAAATGCTGAACATGGACCAGATCAAGAGCTGAAGTTTGGAACCATTGATACCTGGCTGATCTGGAAACTCACCAATGGTAGTGTACATGCCACAGATTTTACCAATGCCTCACGCACCATGTTGTTTAATATTCATGAAAAAAGCTGGGATATGGAGCTGTGTAAATTGATGTCCATTCCGGTTAACATGCTACCTCAAGTAAAGGAATCCGCCGCAGATTTCGGGGAGATCACAGCCATTCCTGAGCTCCTGGGTGTACCTATCAGAGGTGTCGCCGGTGATCAGCAGGCTTCACTCTTTGGTCAGCAGTGCTTTCAACCCGGGCAGATCAAAAACACCTACGGCACCGGCTGTTTTATCATGATGAACACCGGATCTGATCCGATCAATTCTGAACACGGACTGATCACCACCATGGCGGCCGATCCTGATGGCAAACCCTGTTATGCCCTGGAAGGTTCAGTATTTATTGCCGGAGCCGCCATCCAATGGCTAAGAGATGAATTAGGAATGATCAATTCGGCCACTGAAAGTGAAACTGCCGCTCAGGAAGTGCCTGACAATGGAGGAGTCTATCTGGTACCTGCTTTTGTGGGTCTGGGAGCACCCTACTGGGATATGGATGCCCGGGGACTCATTACCGGACTCACCCGAGGTTCGAATAAAAACCATATTATCCGGGCCAGTTTGGAGTCCATGGCCTATCAAACCTACGATGTGATCCGTACCATGGAGACTGATACGGGTACCCAGATCAAGGCTATGGCTGTTGATGGGGGAGCCACTTTGAATAATTTTCTCATCCAATTTCAGGCTGACATCTTGAATATCGAGATTAATCGGGCTCACCAGGTTGAGACCACCGCTTTAGGGGCTGCTTATCTGGCCGGACTCGCCCTTGGAAAATGGAGTCAACAGGATCTAAAGCAATTCGCAAAATCCGGGACGCGGTTCGAGCCCAAAATGTCAGAGCAATCCAGGGCTTCACTGCTGAAGGGATGGGCTGCGGCCATCAAACAGGTGCAGTGTTCATGAACTCACGATCAGGGCTGTTTAGTTTGGATTTTCCAGGCGATCCATTCGTATTTTTTTTGCTCCAGCACACTGGGGAGCGCTACTGGTTCTCAGCTCCTTTTATGTTAGCTTGTGGTTTTTGAAGGATTAGGCTTAAAAACCCCATAGCGATGGGCGGACCCGCTGGTTCATAGCGCCCCTGTTATTACTCCAGGAACTCAGCCTTAGTATCTGGCTGGGCACGAGGTTTGTCGGGATGCAGAGAAACGGGAAAAGATGCACAAGTTATGGCTAGTTTGGAAGTGAATATGGTATTAGTCTCTTTCTACGTTTATTATTGATCTTTTGCAGGTGAGGATTTGAAAGCGGGTGCAGCAAATGATGCTGGTCAGTTTAAAAGCTGAGGAACAGAATGTAGTTCATACTTGTTTTCTGGTGCGTCCTGCTCATATTTTTGAGCTTGAAATAGATCAACAAAATTGTTCACCGCTACTCGCTTCAGACTACTGGTAGCGATAAACCAACTGGGGAAGGCTGTTGGTGTCAACAGAGCCTCCTGCCACTCTACTTTAGGAACGATGGGTTGAATTTGAGGAAGATCCCCCTTGAGACCAGTCCTGCTAAAATCCAGATAAGCCTGTTGCTTTAAAAGGTGGTAATGACCGAAATAATCCGAGCAGGCATGGGTTAACACCTTGCTTCTCATATGTATCCCGGAACGAAAGATCGCCTTGTAGTAGATCTCATCGTAGGGCAGAATAACTTCGTATATTTGTCCGCACGCCTGGGGAAATTTAGCTACATCAATACCAAGAAACTGCAGACCATCACCAATAAAGGTTACTCCTGCGTAATTCTTATATAGTAGCGAGCGAATTCTAGCCAGTACATTTTTACCCAGGATGCTTACTGTAACCATATCCTGACCATAGCCATTGTCTCTTTTTTGGATCAGATAGTTCTTCCAGTCATAGTTGAAGGAATATTGCAATTTTGATAAAACTTCTTCCTCGATCTGCTCCCGGAGTTTCTGGCTGGAAATGCCCGGTTTGACATATATGGTCGTTGTGTGAATTTCCGGGGGATACAAAAGAATCCAGATATCAGTACGGGCTGGCGACACCCCTGCATTCTCCAATAAGCTCAGGATCCTCCTGTTTATCGCCGCATCCCCAGGAGTTCTTCGGTGTATCATGGCACTACCATAAGTGCTCCGTGGTTTGATATAGAGGAACAGTTCTATTTTATCTTTTAGGTAAGTGAAGAATAATCGGGCACTTGTGTCTTTTGAATGAAGCATGGCTCCTTCCAGGTTTGAGTTGAGTCCGCATGGATCAATTCTCGGACTCGGAGAGTAATTTTTGGGTTACCCGAAAGTAATGATAAATGTGTGTAACACAACAACAATTTATGATATATTTAATATTATATTAAAATAATAGTATTTATAAAGAATACGATTGTTGCTGGTAGTTATTTGGGGACTGGGTAGAGCCGGAATCTATGTCCCGTTCAATCCGGTTGATAAGCTGTTTTTTTCTGTATTTCTCATTGGAGAGTCTGGATCCATGGAATAATTTTCATCATGCATCAATCGGAACAAATGGATTGTCAAACACACCGTCCCTATCGTTTAAAAAATGTTGTCCAACACTATGGCTGGGGTAATCGGAACGACCAGGCGTTCATCGCCCATTTGCTGGGCGTCACGCCAGAGAAGGATCAACCCTTCGCTGAACTCTGGATGGGTATCCACCCCAATGCAGCTTCGGCTGTGATCGATCCGAACGAAGGTATAAGCCCCCTCCCGGAGTGGCTGCTGGAAAAACCCGGTGAGCGTTTAAGTCAGGATTGTCTGGATCATTTCCCCACCGGCCTGCCTTACCTGTTTAAAGTATTATCCGCCGGACAAGCACTGAGTATTCAAGCACATCCCAACCAACAACAAGCAGAAATACTTCACAAAATTGATCCTGATCATTATCCAGACGATAATCATAAACCCGAGATCGCCATTGCCATAGATCATCTTGATGCACTCATCGGGTTTGTCACAACTGAAACATTTCTTTATGTTTTGAAAAGCACCCCTGAACTTCAGAGCCTGCTTTTCAAGAACGAATTGGAACAACCAACCCTGCAGTCTGCCATTCTCCGGTTGCTGAAATTAGGGCAAGATCAGTCGCCCGAACTGGCATCAAGTATCAGTGAAATTGAATCTCGCTTAACCTTAAAAACGGTCCTTACAGAAGCAGAGACGCTGTTTCTGAGCCTGATCTCTCAACACGGGAATCTGGATATCGGTCTACTTTTCCTATTCTTTCTTAATCGAGTCTACCTGGGTCCTGGTGATGCTGTGTTTCTACCTCCGGGAATCCCCCATGCGTATCTCAAGGGTAATATTATTGAGTGCATGGCAAATTCTGATAATGTGGTTCGCCTGGGGTTAACTGACAAATTTTGCGATGTTAAGGCGCTTAGCCAGATCCTGGTCTTCAATGACGACAGCGACTTTCGCGTTAAGACTCTGAGCGATGGTTACCTTAAGGAATATTTAACTCCCACCAGTGAATTCAGAGTCAAATCATTGGATCTACTTCAGGGAGAATCACGTGTTTTTTCCTTCCGCTCTGAATTGACCCTTTTTCTTGTATTAGATGGTGAGGTTAGTTTGCGTTGGGGGGCAGGCAAGAGCACCTGCATCTGTGTTTATCGACGGGGAGATTCATTCATCACACCGGCTAAATTAATAGAATTCAGTATCCAGGCAAAAAATCACTGCAAACTGTACCTGGTGGACATTCCTAAAAATCCATCACCACCCCTTTAATACCGATGAGCGATCCTCAAGTTGCGGCATCATTCTGCCACCAAATGAGCACTCATTGTTTAACAGAAAATCAGGTCGCCCGGGCTTTGATCTAAAATTTTTTTGAGACAATGGTGAGCTTCACACTGGCCCAGCGCGTCTTGAACTGAAACTGGTATGACTCCTCTGGAAAATCAGAAAACAGGTCTTTAAAGGATAGGTGATAATCCTTATCTCTCTAGTGTCGAGTCAACCTTGTACTATCGCAACCAAGTCTTGTCCTTTTTGCGCCTAACTGCGTTAAATAAATCAACCATAGCTATGGCTATACTCATATTTATTTGCCTTGTTATCCGCAAAAATTCCTGCGACTTATTACA
>JAJRSW010000101.1 GCA_024278595.1 Fidelibacterota bacterium
AACCAGCAACTGGGCATCCTTCTGGGCCCTGACCAGAGCGCTGCCGATTTGATCAGCAAAAGTTTGGAGCAGGGGAATATCTGCAGTGCTGTATTTATCAGGTGTGTAACTTTGAACAGAGACCAGGCCCACAATTTTATTATCGCCGTGAAGGGGCACAAACACAAGCGATCGACTTAACCGGGGGCTGCCAAAGGGGAGGGTGTAAACTTTTTGGTTAAGGTCTGCGATACTGCGATTTAGGCAATGAGCCTTAAGGTTGGGATCAAGCCAGAAGGTGTCCAGGGCAGAAAAAGGTAGATCATCCGAGGTGACCTGCTGGGGTTTACTTTTTCCAGAAAAGGTGTCTTCAGAGTATACGTTAACAACCATTTCGGTATCATAATCATACAACTCGATCACAATGGCATCACTTTTTGAAATAGCCCGAATGGTTTTTGCGGCAACCTTGCCCACCTTATGGAGATCAAGCCTTTTTGTCAGGGCTGAAGCCAGCTCCCGGAGCGCTGTCTGGTGTGATTCAGCCAGTTGACGTTCAGTCACATCCTGAACGGAGGTGAGAAAGGCCTTAACCTTGTGTTCCTGATCAAAATGAGGAATATATCGAATATCCAGGGATCGCTTTTGACCTGAAGGCCTGGTTATCTCTCTAGAATAGACCTGCGGTTTTCCAGCCTTAATACCAGCAAGGTATGGTTGAATAAAGCGGTAGGTTTCGGAAGGCAACACCTTTTTAAAAGAGCTCCCAATTATGCCATCCTTATCTTGTTGATACCAATCAGCATACGCTTGATTTACATATAGATAGTTTTCTTCACTATCGGCATAAGCAAATAGACCGGGAATGGTGTCAATGATCAACTCGAGGAGCTCTTTATTTTCCGCCAAATCCTTACGGGCCGTTTCGCGTTCGGTGATATCTTCGGTCTGGGCCAGCACAGCAACGACCTCTCCCTCAGCACTAAGGACCGGGATCATGGTTGACCAGAACTCGAAAACCCCACGACGTTTGGACTTAAAGGTATAATGAAAACTGCTGATTTCCCCCTGTACTACCTTACCTAAGTTGGACCGGGTCGCTTGAAGGGCTTGGGACGCAAAGAACTCGGACAGGTTTTTACCAAGCATTAGATCTTTATTAAGACCGAACCAATTCAAACAAGCCTGGTTTACATAAAGCAAGTCAAGCTTGAGGTCCATTAGGACAATAAAATAAGTAACGTTGTCGGTGATCATCTCGAGCTGACGACGGCTCTCCTGGAGCGCCCGTTGTGCTGCAGCCCGGTCTGTAATATCCAAGAAGGAAACCATAACAGAAGGCTTCCCCTCATAGATGATTGGCACTCCTCGAGACTCAACAACGCGGGGCTCACCATTGGCAGCCAGGTATGTTTGCTCCCCAACCGGGGTTGATAAACCCTCATTCTGGATTTTCAAGGCGTTTTTCTGGGCCTGATCACGAGAAGCTTCAGAAACAAAAGAGAAAACATTTTCGCCAATAAACTCAGAGAGCTCACCGCCGCCGACAAAATCAAGGGCGGCTTGATTAGCATAAACCAACAGATCGTCCTGGTGAATAATAACCGGATTGGGATTTGCCTCGACTAGATTACGAAAATTATTTTCGCTGTCATGGAGTCGGTCAAGGTTCTGCTTTTGTTCCGATATATCCCGAAACGAAGTCATGATGGCTGGCTGGCCTTCGTAGTCAAGGGGAACAGCCATAGCCTCCACATCACGTACTTCACCACTGGCAGTCAAGAATTTCTGCTGTGTCAGCGTGTTGGCTGTCTTGGTGACAAAAATTGTCTGCACGCGTTTTTGAGTCTCCTTGAAGGAGTCGGGGTGGATAAAATCCTTAATGGGTCTGCCGATATATTTTTCAGGATCTTTAGCCTGGAAAAAATTAATAGCCGCCTGATTAGCGGTTAAAACGTGTTTACCGTCATGAACCACAACCGGATCAGGTGAAAAGGTAAACAAGTTATAGTACCGGTCTTCAGCAGCCTTTTGTTCAGTATAATCCCACATCGTTCCAATGAAACCGGCGATAGCTCCACTGGCGTCCCGGTAGCTTGCCTTACGTACCAGCACTTGCCGTTTTTCACCCTGAGCATTTTGAAGTTCAACCGAATAAGCCTGCCGCTGATTCTTTTCCAGAAGCTGACGATCATCTTTTTCATAACGCCGTGCTACATCAGGCGGCCAGCACTGACCAACAGTTTTGCCAAGCATGTCTTCCCGCTTGCGTCCAAAGAAATTCAGATATGCATCGTTAAGCAGCACATACTTTCCATTATTATCTTTCGCATAAAGCGGCAGGGGGACAGCATCCAACAGGGCTTTGATCTGGTTTTCCCGGGCAAGCAGTGCCTCATGAGTTTGCTTGCGCTCACTAAGATCACGAATAATGCAAATAAATGACCCATCAGCAAGTCTTCTGGAGTTCATCTCTACTGGCAGGGTAGACTTATCTTTCTTCTGGAGAGCCCTTTCTGAAATGACAGCTCGTCCTTTTTCAAGCAGGTCGAATCGCAGGGGCTTTTGTTTTAAAACTGCCTCACTGAACAGGTCGGCGATATGCATGTTAAGCAATTCAGCTCTAGAATAGCCAAACATGGTTAAAGCAGCCTGATTTGCCTGAATGATCTCACCAATTGGGTCGCCCTTCAAAATGGCATCACCGGCCTGTTCAATTAATTCTCGATAGTTTTCTTCGCTGGCAGCAAGCTGTTGCTCCTGTTGCTTCAGGGTATCATGTAACTGGGCATGGTAGAGTGCCAGCGCCAGCCGGGGGGAAAGCATGTTAGCTGTGGAACGAAACTTTTTATCAACGCCGTCAATGTGTTTCGATGCAATATTCAAGGACCCGATAACGGCATCACCGATAAGCAGGGGAATCCGCAGAACTGAATGTATTCCATGAGAAAGAAGCATTTGTTCAAGCGGATTCAACTGATGCTTCAGTGAAAGATCTTTCTGATACAGGGGTGTTCTTTCGTTGAAGATCTGCTTTTTAGCAGAGCGGCTAATTACCTGTTGTTTTCCTGCAGAAATTTGAACAATAGAGTCATCAAAAGTAAAGACATCGAAGGTGTCTAAGTCGCGATTAAACAGGGAAATTGAAATTCTATCAAACCTAAAACGATCCTGAAAGAATAGCAGGGCTTGACGTGTAACACGATCAATATCCGGCCATGAGATCTGTTGATCAAACTCCACCATAAGACGAATTGTATCAGCGCGTTTTGACATAGAGAGCCTTCTTCTTCTTAATCAACAAATTTCGTCAATAATCCCTGCCAAAGCAACCACTTAAAGGATCAGAACCAACGGAAGACTGGCCTTTTTGAAATAGCCAAAACATGTATATTGAACAGAAAGATCAAAACTCCAAGGGGATGTGAGAAACGAAAGGGATGACAGCGTGAAAACAATAAAAGGAGCAGGCTTGAGCCTAATTTTGATAGCCGGGCTTTTAAAAGCTGAAGAGATGCCTGAGGGGGCCTGGCAAAAACAAGTACTGGGAGGTGTTAATATGACCCAAACCGGTTTTGACAACTGGGTTGCTGGTGGTGAAAGTGCTTTTGCCTGGCAGTTAAGTCTGGATTTAAAATTTGTACAAGACCGAGCCACTACCAAATGGTCCAATTCAGGCAAGCTGGCCTACGGAGCAACCAAGACCGGGGATGCGGATATGCGCAAATCTGTTGACGAAATAAAAGTGGAAAGTGTAATGATTTATAAACTGGGTGTCCGCCTGAATCCCTTTATGGCCTTTACCGGCGAAACCCAATTCGCCCAGGGGTATGATTACGCAACTGATCCCGCTGAGCCAATATCAGCATTTATGGATCCCGGCTATTTCAGAGAAAGCTTGGGGGTGGGATATGCTGTACACCAGGGGATCAACACCAGGTTGGGTCTGGCTCTAAAACAAACGATGGCCACAGATTATCCTAGCCGCTATACAGACGATGAGACCACCAGCGGGGTTGAAACCATTAGAAGTGAGGTTGGAGCAGAGTGGGTCAGCGACATCTCTTTAAAGGTCTCAGAGAGCTCAGTCTACACCTCCAAACTGGAGGTGTTCTCGGTCTTTAAAGCGCTTGATGAAACAGATGTTAATTTTGATAACACCTTAACCGTAAAGGTAAACGAATACATCAACATGAACCTGAATATTAAATTGATCTATGATAAAGACCTTTCGGTAAAGCGTCAGATCAAACAGTCTATGGCTCTGGGTATGAACTATACTTTCATTTAAGTTGGTCAAAAGTTAGTTTATTAAAACCCGTCGTTTCAGACGGGCTTTTTTGTTTGCATACCGGTGTGTTACATGTTAACATATCATCGCCGAGAGGCCAACAACCTTCACACAAACCAAAAGAAGAAATGTTAGATTTAAGCAGCTGCAACATTTACGGTGCAGGGGTATCATTGATGTATAATGAGTCAGGCTTAACTCGGCAGTTAAAACTTCCCAAAAACACGGAAGTAAAATCAAACAGCGAACAGGGTGGCAGTTTTATCTGAAAGATATAACTCACCCAAAAAGAAAGGGAACATTATGTTTCAATTAAGACGTATCCTTTTAAGTGGGCTGGTGGCGCTTTTGATGGTAGGAATGGTAGTGGCTGGTGATACTGGTGAATTGGTTGATACAGATCAAGTAGAACGGAGCTATTTTGGATCCTGGACAGGTGATGGTTGCCTGGATTCACAGGATTGGAAGTGTCTCCACCTGGAGTTCACGTTTTCATGGGATATTCCAATACCAGTATAGAAACTGTAATAAAACGGGGGTCTCTCTGAGGCCCCCGCATAATGGAGCGAAATTTATGCAAAGGTCAGTAAGCATAACCACCGTTATTTTAATATTTATCCAACTAGTGTTCTCAGAAGGTAAAACTGTTATAAACTTGAACGACATTATGGAACCAGAGCAAAGTGAAGCCCTCTGGCCCTACAGAGCTGCTGCAAACATTCTGGTAAAAAATGGCATTGGACGACTTCCATTAAAACAGGAAATCCTTTTATTTGACAGTAAGAACAGCGCAGTTATTCAAAGTTTTAAACTAAATCCCCAAAAAGAATATAGCATGAAGCCAAAGTCTTTTTGTGTGGACAATAATCGATTAGTGAGCGTCTTTTTTGATCCGTATAGTGGCCTAATACGATTGGGTGTTTTTGACTTGCTAAGTGGCCGTATGTTATATGATGTTGATCACCATTTCGTCAGCGATAGAAAATCTGTAAAACTTAGCAAAAAG
>JAJRSW010000102.1 GCA_024278595.1 Fidelibacterota bacterium
CGCAACCAAGTCTTGTCCTTTTTGCGCCTAACTGCGTTAAATAAATCAACCATAGCTATGGCTATACTCATATTTATTTGCCTTGTTATCCGCAAAAATTCCTGCGACTTATTACACACTACACGATTGACACGACACTAGATATGGTCCATTTCATCTGCAGAATAGACCCGCTCACAGTATTGGCAGGCCAAATCAGGTCCGGCTGCATCTACCAATCTGAACCGGGTCTCCATGGGCTCAGCATTGGTGATGCATTTGGGATTTGGACATTTAACCAGCCCCTCGATCACCTCCGGCACTTCCACTTTGAATTTCTGAGTCACATTGAAATCCCTGATTATACTCACTTTAGCATCGGGGGCAATGAGGGCTATACTATTCACCTCATGCTGATTTAGTTCCCGTCCTTCTATTTTGATAATGTCTTTTTTTTGCATGGCCTTGCTGGAAAAATTCATCCCCATCATAACTACGTCTGTTTTACGGGGTTTCAGGATCGCCAATACTCTTTGAACGCGTCCGGCCGGGATATGATCGATCACCGTGCCATTCCGGATGGCATCGACTTTCATGACTTTCACATCATTCATGATTTCACCTCTCCCAGTAACGTAGCCAGGATCGCCTGACGCATGTAAACTCCATTTTCGGCCTGGTCAAAATAGTAGGCATATTTTGTAGAATCAACATCGGTGGTAATCTCATTGACCCGTGGTAAGGGGTGGAGCACCTTCAGGTTATCCCGGGCATTTTTCAGGAGGTCGGCGGTGATGATGTAGGCGTTCTTGACCTTCTCATATTCTTCCCGGTCCGGGAATCGTTCACGCTGGATACGCGTGACATACATGATATCAACATGGTCGACGATCTTTTCGATCTTCTTCTTCTCAGTAAATTTGACCCCCATCCTGGTGAGATCGCTAAGAATATGGATTGGCATGCAGAGTGATCGGGGTGAGATAAAATAAAATTCCGGGTTGAAGGGGGCTAAGGCGTAGGCCAGGGAGTGGACGGTCCGTCCGTATTTAAGGTCGCCCACCAGGGCCAGTTTTAAGCCTTCAAGTGTTCCCTGAGCTTTCTTGATGGTGTATAGATCCAGGAGCGACTGGGTCGGGTGTTGATTGGCACCATCACCAGCATTGACAACCGGCACATCAACCTGCTCGGAAACATAGCGCGCAGCGCCCTCCATGGGATGACGCATGACGATGATATCTGAATAGCGGGCCATCACTTTGGCCGTATCTGCCAGGGTCTCTCCCTTTTCCACCGAAGTTCCGCTGGTCCCTACCATGGCGATCACTTCCCCGCCCAGTCGTTTCATGGCGGATTCAAACGACATTCTGGTCCGGGTGGATGCTTCATAGAAGACCGCCGCCATCACCCGTCGCGACAGATCGATCTGACTGGGATCTTTTTCCAGACTCTCGGCCAGGTCCAGGAGTTGGCGGATCTTATTTGCGCTAAGGTCACGCATGGAGATCAGGTTTTTCATTCACTCACCTTTATACTTGGCGTTAATTACTGCTTTTTTGCCGCGGATATACGCGGATAAATGTTTCTCTTAAAATCCAATACTGATGCCTCCGCAAAAACGTCCCTCTGGCAGAGCCGTGCATTGAGCCCTTCGACTGGGCTCAGGGACCACCCTTCGAAACGACGCAGAGCATTGATATTTAAGATTTTAGGCATTTTAATGATATGTGGTTGTATTTAAATGGATTTGGGTACCTTAAATAATTTATCAGCTACTTTTTGCCAGGGCGTCAATATTAGATCTTCATTATTCATTATTAATTGATTCAAATGCTTTCCAGGCTGCAGCCCGGTAACGTTTTGCCTCAGCGCCGGGATCTTCGCTGGCAATAATGCCCCGTCCCACGATGATGGCATCTGCACCACCGGTTATGGCATCCTCTACCGTGAGATATTGTTGACCAAGCCCATCACCCTGACTGTCCAGATTCACACCGGGCATGAGCAGTAATTGATCCGGGGGAATTTTATTGCGAAAGCGTTTGATATCCTCCACATCATGACCATGACCGATGTAGCCGCTGACACATTCCTTCCGCCGCTTCCCGATCTCCAGGACTTGGCGAGTGTAGGTCTCAGAGATAAGATTGCCTTTGGCGCTCATACGGGCTAGCAGGAAGCCTGAGCGTGGCCGTTCCAGATCTCCAAATAGTCCATCAAGAATGGCTTCGCCTGCTATCATGTGAACTGTGACATATTCGGCCCAGTCGGCGATCTTGTACACTCCGGAGCGGAACTGTTTTCGCACCGTACTGCCGATATCGGCATATTTACGATCTTCAAATATGATAAAATCGTGTTTCTCGGCCAGGGCTTTCAGACGCGGGACAAAATCACCTCTGAAATCCTTGATAATATCCACGTGGGTCTTGACCATAAATATCTCTGGTCCAGCTTGATCGAGGATATCAAAAAAAGTAGCAGTGTCCTCCACATCCAGTGAAAGTACCAGGTTGGATCTTTTACGCAGGATAGTCTCCATCAACTTCCGGGTCAAAGGAGCAGTGGTGGCTGCCAGACGATCAGTAAATTTCAGTTGTGGTTTTTCCACGGGCTGATTGACAAACTCCCGGACTTTTTGGGCCAGGGTATCATCCAGCAGTTGCTCACCGCCCAGAACCGTCAGCATATCCTCCACCGTAATGACAGCGGTCAGTGTATAGCCCTTATTGGCCAGGATCTCGGATCCGTTATAGCTGCGGTCAATCAGGCAAACAAAATCTGTGACCTTGAGACCAGCACGTTCCATACCCTCAGCAGCCTCAAACTTGCTTTCACCGGTTGTGATCAGATCATCAATAATGAGACAGGTCTGACCCGGCTCAAAATGACCCTCGATCAATTTGCCCGTCCCATAAGCTTTAACCTCTTTGCGCTGATAGACCAGGGGGGTATCCAGCTCAACAGATACCTGGGCCGCCAGGGGTAAGGCCGTATAGGGAATCCCGGTTAGAACATCAAACTGTTTATTGGCCAGGGTTGTTTTAAGTAACTGAACGATATTCCTGATGATCTCCGGGTAGGAAACAATGCTTCTCAGGTCAATGTAAAAGGGAGAAGTAACGCCGGATTTGAGCTTGAATTCACCGAATTTTAAAGCACCAATGCGGTGCAGATCCAGGATCAGGGTTCTTTTACCATTTTCCACGGGTTCATTTCTCCAGGTTTTTGGGCCACAAAGGCGCTAAGTCACGAAGATTCACAAACATCTTTTTATGAACCTGTGTGTTTTCGGGTCTTATTGGCACCATATTCATAAAGCTGATCATCATTTATCAAAGTGCAGTTATCCGACCGGTTTTATCGCGGTGGTAAACACCAAATTCTGACAGTTTTTCCAGAATCTCATGATCGACTACTGGTCCTTCCATACAGAGGATGAATCCATGGGGATCCATAACACAGGAGCCGCAGATCCCTACCCCGCATTTCATATAGCGTTCCAAATTGACCTCAAAGGGGATCTCGTACCTTCTGGCCACCTGGGCAGCAGCCTGCATCATCTTCTCCGGTCCGGAGATGTAGACATGATCGAATGATTCTTCGCTGAGGACAGTTTCCATGACAGCGACGCTGGTTCCCAGGTGTCCCAGTGACCCATCATCGGTGGCGATGAGGGAACGATGGCAGAGGTCATTAAAATCTGGGACGTAGAGCAGGTCATCGGCACTGCGGGCACCATTGATATTTACCAGATAGTTGACACCCAGCTCCTGTAGAGCTTTGGCTTGGAAACGCAGGGGTGGTGTGGCAAACCCCCCGCCTACCATGAGAACTCGACCAGTCTCTGTTGAAAAAGGTTTTCCGTAAGGACCCCGGATAGAGAGGAGATCCCCAACCTTCAGCTGAAATAAAGCCTCAGTAAAAGGGCCAATATTTTTTATGGTCAGGGAGCAGGAAGAGTTAGTGACATCCAATATTGAAAATGGTTTCTCGCCCTGACCAAATATGGTGAGCATGATAAATTGCCCGGGGTGAGCTTTTAGTGATGTTTCCAGTACAAAGGTTCGTAGGGAGGGATTTTCAGCGCGGATCGCGGCAATCGGGAGCGTTTGGCGATCACATTTCACGCTTAATTCTCCTGAAGTATTCCGATTAGGTCGGCGTAGTCAGCGTAGCCGTGTTCAGCCATGAAGGCTTCCATCTCCTGTCTGGTCGATCTGAAAACATCCAGACCTCGGTCATAGACTGCTGAACCAATGGCCACAGCCGCTGCGCCAGCCATCATCATTTCAACTGCATCCAGGCCGTTACTGACACCGCCGGTGCCCAGAATTGGAATATTTACTTTCAGATAGACATCGCGGATCAGTTTGAGAGCCAGGGGTTTGATGCAGGGACCAGAGATCCCGCCAAAGTTGTTGTGTAATACCGGGCGTCGGGCGATGGCGTCAATGACCATTCCATGTCCCAGGGTATTGATCATGGTAATGCCATCTGCACCGGCCGTTTCAGCCAGGGAAGCCATACCGGCCACATCGTAGGCATTGGGAGATAATTTTGCCAGCACGGGAAGTTTGCTGACGGTCTTCACCGCACTAACGATCTCAGTTATCTTTTCCGGTATCAGAGCGAAGGGTCGTTTGAACTCATCTGCCACATTGGGACAGGATAGGTTCAATTCCAGAAAGTCGGCTTGCGAATGATTCACTGCTTCGGCCAGACTTACAAATTCATCTGGATCTGCGCCAAAAACGCTGACGATCGATACACCGGCAAACTCTTTATGAAATTTCTCTACTTCCAGTAGTCCATCATGAATGCCCGGGTTGGTCAGGCCAACCGAGTTGATCAGTCCACCTTCAAATTCAGCAATGATGGGACCTGCATGGCCGATACGAGGTTCCAGGCTAAGCGACTTGGTGGTCACCATACCGGCACCATCACGAATGACCCGTTGGAGCGAAGAAAAAGAGATGCCGAGAATGCCGGAGGCGAGGGTAAGGGGGGACTGAATTTCCTTACCCAGAAAACGCAAAGAGACCGCTCCAGTCAAATATTGGAGATGCAAAATCTTGCAGGGGGTTTTGAAGGGGTGGTGATTGGATTTTCGCCGTTATCACGTGAGTAAAATAGAAAATAAATGTGCGAGTCAAAGGTCGATTTTCAGCTTCAGTAAATTGATTGATTTTTTTATCCATCCATTAGAAATATTCGCAATCAAAATGATTTGACACCCTTTTAGTGGCGATTATATTGATTGTCCCCAAAGGGGGCCTTAGCTCAGTTGGGAGAGCGCTTGACTGGCAGTCAAGAGGTCATCGGTTCGATCCCGTTAGGCTCCACCCCCCCAAGCCCTGGCAGACTTCGTTTGCTGGGGCTTATTCGTTTGGTCAGGAGTATGAATGTTAAATCCACCAACTGAATTTGGTGGGTAACGAGAGCTGGCTGTAGTTGCGCTCTCGTTAGCCCCGGGTTTCAACCCGGGGTTCACCGACCCCTGTTGTATAATCTTTTGATGAAATATTGCAGATGATCCCTATGATCTAGAAATAGGCCAATACGGCAATCTGAGTGGTTTCAGTCACATCGGAATAATTGAACTTGTAACCGGTGAGTGTGTCATAGCCATCATCGAAAACACCATTCTGATTTACATCCAGATAAACAAAGGCAGTGATATTCCCTTCTGAACCAGATCCCAACACAAATCGTTTGACTGTGTTCTCTCCAACGTTAATGGGTAATTGATCCACAACATCTATGGTGACCCCGAAATCGTTTGAGTACTCCCCTTCTGACAGTGCCAGATACCAGTCACCCGCTTCACTGAAATAGCTGTCATCAGACCAGATAACACCTGTTTCGATATAGAGCTGTTTTTCACAATTAACAATAAAGAGGCTCAGGATTATAGTGAGGATGATGCTTAATGACTTCATATCAGACCTACCCTTCATATACGGTAGCAACATAGGTAGTCGTGAAAAGTCAGCATATCGGGGGGATTCTGATAAATGGAAGGAATGACCCTGATTTCAGGATTTTAAGTCCGGTTGATTTAGGGAATCCCCCCCCCCTTTAAAAGCCTGATTTTGTGAATTCTCACAGATCACAATAGGTGTTTTAGTCAGGCAAAGCTCACCAAACATTTTGGTCAAATATGGATATTACCGGCCAGAAATAGGGATTACCCTGATAGAATATCGTTATTCTTTTGTTATGCTTTGTTAAGATTATACAGTAATAATCGATTACAAACAGAAACAAACAGGAGAATAGGAGAGTGAAAAATGGATTGGACAATCAAACGTAAAAGTGGTTTCTCTTTAGTTGAACTGATGATCGTTATCGTGATTATTGGCGTTTTAGCCGCAGTCGCTGTCCCGATCTACACCAATAATGTGATCAAAGCCAAAATGAGTGAAGCTGATGCTTCTCTGGGGAGTTTAAGGACTCAACTTCGGGTCTATTATGGTGAAAATGGCGAATATCCAACCGTTAGTCCAGCGGATTACGCTATTGGTGCCAGCTGGAACGATATCAGAACCGGTGAACTCACAGGCAAGTATTTTACTGATTCATCCTACACCTATCTCTGTACCGATGGAACGAACTATACCATTACATGTACCGCTGGTGACATCCTAAAAACCGATCGTACTCTGAATCAGTATGGTGCTCTGGCAGGTGGTCTCTAAGCTAAGCTATGTGGTAAGGAAAAGGAGTCGTATCTCGCACATGCATAACCAGGGCTATACTCTCATAGAAGTACTGGTCTCGGCGACCCTCCTGGCGATCATTGTGCTGGGTACGGCTCAGTACTTTACGCTGAGCCGGTGGGAAATTGAGAAAGGCATCAGATCTCAGCTAGCCTGGGCTAACATGGCATCAAGAATGGAAAAAGCCATCGATCTAGGTTATGGTTCACTTCAAGACAGCCTCACTGAGACCTCTTTCCCTGTGATGCTTAGTGGTGTTCAGGGTTATCGCACGACGATCGTAACTAGCATTGATGATAGCTTGGATGGTCTGGCACCGGTTGATACCGTCCTGCCTGACTACACGGATGTAACGGTCATATTCGCCTGGTTCACACCTGACAATATTATCGATAGTCTGACTTGCCGGTTCTCAGCAGAACGCAGTTGGAGCTACTGATGCGATCACATTCCAGAAGTAAGGGTTTCACACTGGTTGAATTAAGCTCAGCTATGACAGCCAGTATGATCCTGGTACTGGGTTTCTCTTCTGTGATCGTTTTCAGTCGCCAACAATTAACCGCGACCAATATTCGGGTTGGCTTAAGCTATGATCAGCTTCTCATCGATAAATACGTCCGCACCAAACTGACCAGCACCATTAGTGATTCCATGCAGATCTTCGCAGATGCAAGTGCAGAAGCCAATGCCACCACCAGCACCAGTGGCACGATCCTACGAGCTGTAGATGCAGATTCAACAGTGTATCACCTGGATATCAGCAACAGTGTTCTGCTTTGGATGGTGGATTCTACCATCCACAGTCCCATCGATGCTGAAATTGTCGACCTGCTTTTCACAGAGCGCACCGGAAATCACGGCAAGATCCTGGATATTAGTATGAACCTTTGTTCAGCAGAAGATACCCTGACATGTGCCTGGTCGATCACACTCAGGAATTAATGAGATGATCGACCCACACCAGCAGTTAAACCAGATCACTTTTCTGGACTGCGTTGGACATAACCTGAGGGGGTGAAGCATGTTAGTCGCTGTAATCATGATCTTTGTCGTATTCTCGTTTACTGGAATAGCCGTCATTAATGTTTCCTATTTATCCAGCTCCGCCACTAGCGAGACCATTGATAATATTAAACTGCAATATGCCGTAGAATCAACCGTCAACGAAGCTCTTTGGCGGATCAATGCCGGAGAAGATTCATTGGTTAATATCAGTGAAGACGGTATAAGCTGTGTTTGGGAGTCTGGCACGAATGTGCTAACCGTGTCAGTAGAACAATTTGAAATGGAATCTGAGATCTTACTGGATCTTGCTCAGGACACCCACTTCGATCGTGGCCTATCTTCAGACTCTCCCATATACACCTACGGTTATGATGTTGAGGTCGAAGAGGAACACCGCCAAAGGAGGTTCAGTTTTTTACCCGAAACAGATCTGCAATATTTTATTGATAACGCTGATGTGATCCATCATGGTAATGATAAATCATGGAAGACCAGCTCATTCGATATCGAGGGGATCCATCTCTTCACGGGCAACAACCTGGACATTAACGGAATATCATTAAACAACAGTACTTTCGTTTTCACTGGAAAGGGCATCAGCTTCAGTGGGACAAATATACTCAAAGCCCCAGTCCCCACAGATTCTCTCAACGCCCTCCCGGCCCTGGTCTTTACCCATCCAGAAACTGAATTCACCATCAGTTCTGGGAATCATATAGCAGGTGCGATATTTTGTGCCGGTCAAATTGTGATTCAGGAGGCAGTGCTCACCGGCCCCATCTTGGCTCATACCATTTTTCTAAACAATGATCTTGATCTTCTAGATGACGAGCATCCCCAATATTACCGTTGGACAGATGGTTTTGGAGAACGAAATGATTATGACTGGCCGAAACAGATCGGTCGTTGGAAAACAGTTAAATGGAACAAGAAAGTGGCGGCTTGAACAAGCCTCAGCAAAATTTATCGGCTCTGATCCACCTAAAGCTACCGTCGATCACCTCATAAGAGTAGACAAGGGGTTGATCATGGATTTAGGAGATCTTCAATCATCTTAAGCAATATGTTCGCATCAAGCGGCTTGGACATATACTCATCACAACCGGCTTCTAGCGCATTCTGTTGGTCCACTGGAAAAGCATGAGCAGTGACCGCTATTATGGGTAGTTCGTGATTCTTTGGATCCTGCCGGATGAACCGCGCCAAAACCAGACCGCTCTCTTCCCCGGCCAGTGCCAGGTCCAGGATCACACAGTCGATCTTTTCCCGTTCAAAGATCTTTGTTGCGCTTGAAACATTACTGGCAACCAACAATTGATACTGAGCTGAAAGTAGATACTGGTACAGGGTTTGGACCAGCACATCATCTTCAACCACCAGGATATTTTTCTTTCGCTTTGTCATCCTTCCGTACCCCTATTTTCAGGAAATATTAGTGTAAAGGTAGTACCCTGACCTTTTTCACTGACTACCTCTAGGTCTACCTGGTTCAAATCCAGATATTTTTTTGTTATTGCGAGACCAAGTCCGATTCCCTGGTAGTTCTTGGTAAAGCCTTCACTCTCCTGACTGAAGGGCAGAAACATGTGTTGACGATATTCATCTGAAATTCCGATACCCGAATCGGTGATCGCAAGTACCAACCGTTTTTGTACCCGCTCAAGCTGCACACTAATCCTTCCCGTATGCGTGTATTTTACCGCATTATGGATGAGGTTATGCAGAGACTGGGAGACTGAAAACTCATCCACATAAACCGTATCATCCTCAACGGAAGATGAAAACTGCAACTGCAGGCCCTTCTCCTCAGCGCTCTGTCGCAGTTCCTCACATATTAACCGGGTAAAATTAGCTAACTTGAGGCGCCCTGGAGTCAATTTGATGGCCCCTGCTTCTAACTGGGATATGTTCAGGATCGAATCAACAGTGCGCAACAGGCGATTACTACTTTGGTTAATGTAGTTAAAAAATACCTGTTCCTCTGCTTTTACCTTGGCTCCCAGACTTTTTTTGAGCAGGGCTGTAAAACCGATGATACTGGTCAGTGGCGTCCTGATCTCGTGTGAAATATTGGCAATGAACTGATCTTTGACTGCATTTGCCTTTTCCGCTTTACTCAGGGCATTGATTATCTCTGACTCGGCTTGTTTGCGTTCGCTGATGTCCCGAATAATACCTGTGAAATATGTTTTTTTTTCATAGTCTTTCCAACTTGACAGAGAAAGCTCTATTGGAAATTCGGATCCATCTTTCCGCATAGCCGATATTTCGATTATTTTCCCCAACAGCTTGGACTCTCCACCCTGTTCTAGCCGTTGTAAGGCCCTCTGATGACTGTTTTTGTATAAGGCAGGGATTATGTTTGAAAGATCCTGCCCTAACATGTCAGTAGCTGGATACCCAAACATGTTTTGGGCGGCCTGATTCCATAGTAAAATATACCCATCCGAATCAATGGAGATGATTCCCTCTGTGGCACTTTCGGTAATGGATCTGTTCAACTCCTCACTGGACCTCAGCGCCTCCTCGACTATTTTGCGTTGGGTGATATCATGAACAGAACCAATAAGATGGGTACACCGTCCTTCTTCATTGAAAACTGGAGCAACACGTACTATACCAGTTTTTTGACCAGAAGGATATTGCGTAGTTTCTTCCCATCGAATAGGCCGACCCTCATTGATTGCTTTTAAGTAGTTTTCTTTAGTCATATTAATTGAAGACTCTGGAATCAATTCTTCAATACGCTTACCTATAATTTGATCTTCTGTCAAACCAGTTACAGCTAAGAAGGGCGGATTGACAGATATATATCGGAAGCAGTTATTTTGTTCTACATTTATCATATACAGCACGTCTCCGACTGTAGAATAGATTAATGATAAATGCGTCTCCCTGTCTCTCAATACCTCCTCTACCCGCTTACGCTCGCTGATCTCTGCGAGCAGATTTTTTGTATAGTCTTCCAGGCGCTGGATGACCGGATTAGTGATCTTGAAAAATATTATTGCACCAACCAGTATCAATAATAAGGTGACAATACCACCCGTATAGACTGCCCGAATAAACGGTGTCCTTATCTCTGCTATATCAATCTTGGCAACGACACCGAGATCTAACACCTTCACAAATTCATATGCAGCGAGGACCAGCTCCCCGCCATAGTCCAGTCCAACCACTATCCCTGACTGCCCCTGAAGCGCCAGACGTTGTGGCTCAGCCAAATCAGATGTAATGGATATTGATTCAGGCAGGTCTGTTTCGCCATGCCGCTGTTTTATCAGGAAAATAATGGAATCACCCACCTGGCGCGCCAGCGTAAATTCAAGGGTCTGACCGGATTGTTCGTAGCTGGCATGGGCATCCCGAATCTGCTTCAAGGTGGCTTCAAATGGGTCATATTTCAGGTCATCACTATGCATCACTTCAGCATGTCGGGCATCGTACCGGGCGACAGCTTCGTACAGTCTCGCCTGGCTTTGAACTGTCTCCTGAAGTCGGGCTTCTTGTTGGTAGAATTCGAACCGATAGAGAATGAGTGTCATCATAGACACGGTTATCAAAGATATTCCAACCATGATACTAAGCAGTAAAACGAATCTACTCCGATAACCTGTCATCTGCGATAACCTGTCATCTGCGAAATATGGTAAATCAAGCTAAGCATATAAGGGTTCTGGAAATGTTGAATGCAAATCATAATATTTAAAAAGGTCAGCATACTCTGGGTCCGAAATAGGATTAATAATAACCCTGTAAGTGTATTAATTATAAATGATTAAAAGATAATAATATCATACTTACTAACGGATCATGCCCAAAGTTAAAGTCCCTTCCTCAAAATCAAAGCAAAATGAGTAATGTTGAGTAGGCCTGTCGCCATCACAAACACCCTGATGGCGCAGACTCTCACAGAACCGTACCCGAGGATTTCCCCCATACGTCGCTTCAACCCGGGGTCATGGGTGCTCCGATCCCCCTGCCCGCCCACCAAGGCCAAGGTTTCGATTCAGAGCCGCCACAATCCGGGGCAACTCGATTTGAGCCAAGTAACTAACACCTAACATCCAACCCCTAACACCTTAAAACTAGTTTTCCCAATTTTGAGAATTACCTTCAACGCAATGCACACGTACTGGCGAAAAATTAAAGGACTGGTTCAAACATTTCACCTGGGTTGGCTGCTCCTGGCCAGCTTTAGCGTCATCCTGTTCATCCTGGGTGTTTGGGAGATTCTTGAACACCAGATCTTTTCCATGAGCCCCGTTGGTACAAATCCCAATAAACTGCTGGTGAAAGGCTTCCTGGTCTTTACGCTCTTGGGTGGCTGGACCGTATGGATCGTCTATCATTTCCGCATTCAACTTATCAACCAACTTTCAGCTACTGAGGATCGTTACCGCAATATTGTAGAGAATTCAGCTGATGCCATCATCACCATCGGTCCGGATAATCGCATCCAAAGCTGGAATAAAGGCGCTGAACGGCTCTTTGGCTGGAGTACTCACGAAGCCATTGGGGCACCCATCGGCATCATGATCCCCGCCAAACTACTCCAGGCCGGTGAACTGCTATGCCTGGCTTATGGCCTGACCAGCGCCAAAGAAACGAAAAACTATCAGACAGAACGTTTGGACAAACAGGGGCGCCACATTCCGGTTAACTTGACCGAAACAGCCCTGCTATCTAACAATACGATCATTGGACGCTCCCAGATCATCCGGGATGTTTCAGAACTCCAGACCATTGAACATCAAATGCGTCAATCCGACCGTTTGGCAACGGTTGGCCAGTTGGCAGCCGGTGTGGCTCATGAAATCGGCAATCCATTGACCTCAATCTCCTCCCTGGTCCAACTGCTGGAACGACGTATGACAAACCCCGATCATATCTCAAAACTGAGTCGAATTCGGGCCAACATTGAACGGATCACCAAAATCGTACACGAATTGGTTGATTTCACTCGACCCCAGGCAACTGATGTTCAGCACGTGCAGATCAACGATGTGATCCAGAATGCGGTGGGTCTCATGGCCTACGACAATCGGAGTCAGAAAATTAATATTGAATTGGACCTGACCTCCGATCTTCCCAGAGTTAAGGCATCACCGGATAAGTTGCATCAAGTGGTGGTAAACCTGTTGGTGAATGCCTTTGATGCCATGAAGGAGATGGGTGATACGATCCGCATTACCACTGGCGAGCAACAAGCCGCTATTTTTATACGCGTGGAAGATAACGGTGGCGGGATGGATCCTGACGTGCAGGACAAGATCTTTGAACCCTTTTTCACAACCAAGGATGTGGGGAAAGGTACTGGCCTTGGGCTCTCAGTGAGTCACGGGATCATCAATAGTATGCGGGGGCAGTTGAGAGTTGACAGTGAACCCGGTGCAGGAGCAACCTTTTTGATCGAAATACCAAAGGAAAAGTAACGATGGATAATACCTCCGTTTTAATTGTAGATGATGAACAAGAGATCAGGGACTCCCTGTCAGAAGTGCTGTCGGATGAAGGTTATCTCACCTACACCGCGGAAAATGGCAGGGTCGCTCTGGAAATGTTGGAAGAGCTGCATTATGATATCATAATTTCAGATATCAAGATGCCGGAATTAGATGGGGTCACCCTACTGGCCAAGGTCAAGGAACAGGCACCAGATACTTTTGTTATCCTGATCACATCCTACGGTTCCACCGAAACAGCCATCAATGCCATGCGCCACGGGGCCATCGATTATATATTAAAACCCATCGATTTTGATGAACTCATTCTGCGACTGAAGAATATCGACCTGCACAAGAACCTGCTCCGTGAGGTCCGTTTTCTGAGACAGGAGATCTCCGCTCAGTATAACTATGAGCATATCATCGGTGAGAGTGTGGCCATGAAGAAAATGTACCGACTCATTGACAAGGTGGCCCCATCAACCTCCACCGTCTTGGTCGCCGGCCGGAGCGGCACCGGTAAAGAACTGGTAGCTCGCGCCATCCATGCCCGTTCCGAACGCGCCCACCGTCCCTTTGTGGCCATCAATTGTGGTGCCATTCCGGAAACGCTCTTTGAGTCAGAATTATTTGGCTATAAAAAAGGCGCTTTTACCGGGGCCTCAAAAGACAAGGATGGCGTTTTTAAAGCCGCTGCAGGTGGCACACTTTTCTTGGACGAGGTGGGTGAGATCCCCCTGCAGGTCCAGGTAAAATTGCTGCGGGTCATTGAGATGCGTGAGATCAAGCCCCTGGGCAGTAACACCATCATCCCAGTCAATGTTCGGCTTATCGCTGCCACCAATCGGGACCTGGATCAGGAGGTCGAAAGGGGCACCTTCCGGGAGGACCTGTATTACCGCTTGAATATTATCGAGATCTATCTACCGGCCCTATCTGAGCGCAAGGATGACATCCCCCTGTTGGTCAGTCACTTTGTCAATAAATACAACAACGAATTAAAGCGGCGAATTATTGGTGTTGAAAACGATGCCATGAAGCATTTGGTCAATTATCATTGGAAGGGCGAGGTTCGCGAACTGGAAAACATCGTGGAACGGGCCGTGCTCCTTAGCGATGGTGATATGATCACTACTGAGGATCTCCCCCAGCGGGCTCAGGAGTCGGTGGACTCATCCTTTCCGGACAACCTCAAAGAAGCAACCCGCACCTTTGAAAAATCGCACATTGTGAGTATCCTGGATCAACATGAAAGTGATAAAGCCAAGGCAGCGGAGGTTCTGGGAATTGGCTTGAGCAGTCTTTACCGCAAGATCGATGACCTGGGAATTGATGCCGATAGTGACTAATTTTGTAACATAGCTGACATCCCGTGCTCAAAGGAAAAGCTATCTTGAAGGGAAATCAGACCGCTGCATGAGTAAAGTTTGCAGCGGTTTATTAAAAAATAATTGGAGCAATAATGTCTGAGCAAATTCACAAAAAAGTAATTATCATTGGTTCCGGTCCAGCCGGATTAACGGCAGCTATCTATGCTGCAAGGGCTGACCTCTCGCCGATCATCTTTGAAGGAGATCAACCTGGTGGACAACTAACGACCACCAATGAAGTTGAAAATTATCCAGGGTTTGTGGACGGGATAACCGGTCCTGATCTCATGGATGTCATGCGGAAACAAGCCGTCCGATTTGGCGCTGAATCAAAATTTGAGTATGTAACTAAAGTTGATTTTTCAGCTAAACTTCACCATGTCTGGGTGGGTGAAAAAGAATATACAGCCGATACTGTGATCATTGCCACTGGCGCTTCTGCCAGGTACCTGGGTTTACCTTCTGAGGAGAAGCTTAAGGGCTTTGGAGTATCTGCCTGTGCCACCTGTGATGGTTTTTTCTATCGCGACAAAGAGGTCTTTGTGGTTGGTGGCGGCGATTCGGCCTTAGAAGAAGCCGGCTTTTTGACCAAGTTCGCCTCCAAGGTCTATCTGATCCATCGGCGGGACGAATTCCGGGGCTCCAAGATCATGCGTCAACGCGTGCTTGATAACCCCAAGGTGGAAGTACTGTGGAATACCACCGTCGATAAAGTTCTGGGTGAACCCGGTGAGGGTGGTGTGGTTGGTGCTGTGCTGAAGGATACGGTAACGGGTGAAACGCGGGAGCAGACCATCGACGGTATCTTCATGGCCATCGGTCATAAGCCCAATACCGATATCTTTAAAGAATATCTAAGAACTGATGAAACAGGTTATCTCATTACCAGACCGGATTCAACTGCTACGGATATCCCTGGCGTTTTTGCTGCTGGAGATGTGCGGGACCATGTTTATCGTCAGGCCATCACCGCTGCTGGAAACGGATGTATGGCCGCTTTGGAAGCTGAAAGATACATCACCGAGAAGGAATTGTAATTCGAGGAGTGTTAACGACGAAGCAATCTCTCATTGATGGTTTGTGCTCCTGAAACCTGAGATCTCAACATGCTGAAATAATATAAACATAGCTCCACCACCAGTGGGGCTATTCTATTATAGCTGTTCTTGAAGAACCAGGGTTAGTGTAACCTGGGTTGATTCCGTCAAACTATGGTTCAGTGCTTCGATCTGAATTGACGGCTGGTAGTAGGAATCGCGGCTGAACTGGCGTCCCCCATAACATTGCTCCAGTAATGAATCCACAGTAGCGGGCGTGAAAATCGTCTGATGATAGATCGTGTCAGGGTGATTGAGAGGAAAACTAACCAGCAGCATCCCGCCCGGCTTCAGAGCTGCTAGCAATGCTGACAGCCCTTGGGCAGGTGATTCAAGATGCTCCAGGGTCTCAAAAGAAATGATGGCATCAAACTGGCCTAGTTCAGCTGCTCTTTGGATCGGCAATGAGTGAAATGTCCCTGAATAATGTCGCCGGGCATATTCCAGTACGGTATGCTCCAGATCAAGACCGATATACTCACAGCGAGTCAATAAACTGGAACCGTAACCACTCCCACAGGCAGCATCCAATACAGTACTGCCGGCTGGGATAAGATCACCTGCCAATCGATAGCGCTCAATGTGCTTTACCGTGACAGGCGAGATGAACATCTGGACATCACGCTGCAGGATGTGTTTCCTGAACAGGTGATAAAAGCGGATGAACAGGTAGCGAAGAGAGCTCAAGATCTGGTCAGGTTTAGCGCAGTACGGCTATTTTCTGGCTGGATGCAGCACCGTCTTCATTGTAAAGATAAAGGAGGTATACGCCACTACCTACCAGGTCACCAGCCGTATCACGGCCATTCCAGTGGGCTTCAAAACCCTGAACATCGAAGGCTTGCGAGGTCAGCTCCCTGACCAGGGTCCCTGAGATACTTAGAATTTTAACGGATGAATTATCCATTAAGCCCTGAATGATAACCTTCTCATGAATATTTGGATTGAAGGGTTGAGGATAAATATGGATGCTTGAATAATCTTCCTTTGGATCAGCGAAGGGCGTATTCAGGATTGAGATACCCTTGGGTGTGGAAAAATAGGTCTGCCCGGATACTGCATCGAAAGCCACGGAATAGATCTCATTATCCAACAAGTCAGAATTGCTGGTATTGTAGCCGTACCCCCCATTGATCCAGCGACCATTATCCTGCAGGACATGGACACCAGCATTGTCAGAAAGAAACCAGTGATTGCCGCGTTGGTCGATCTCAATTCCAGTCACATTATGGTCGGTCAGTTGCCAGTAATAGTAAAAATCAGGATCGATGGTCTTCATGTGCAGGCTGGCCCAGTTTTTGAGCTCAGTTGAATTCAACCATTTATCGGGCAGAACCATACTCTGGACGCCAGCAGGTGTCAATATCCAAAGGACGTTACGCGTATCTACTTCGAGTTGCAGGATATCAGTGGAAGCCAGAGGGGTAGTCAAAAGTGTGGAAATGCTAAAGTCTGCTGGCGATCCGACCTCCCCATGTGGATCAATAAAATGGATCCCGCCCTGTGCCAGGGGTTCGGTCCGTACCTGAGAACCGACCCACACCAGGTCATTGTCATCAATGGCGATACATCTTACAGTAGGGCTAAGGACCCCGGCTGGATCATGATAGACGTGAGAAACCTCATCATCAGACCCTAAAATTGTAAGCACACTACCACCGTCTCGAACAAACTTGGTTGTCAACCAGATATTATTTCGGCTATCAACAGCCATTTGGGTTGGTAGAATGTAGGTATCACTATCAAAAGTTGGTTCCAATACATCATCAGTCGTATTAAAAAAACTCGGTTCAGTGCCGAGCTTTAACACACCGCGTCCCTGTAGGGCGAAGTACATGTTTCCATCGTGGTCCTCGACCATATCTTCCACTACTGCATTTCCAGTATAGATCAGGGTATCGCTGATCATCTCGTTCCAATCATACAGGCTTTCATCAAAACTGCTATTGATAGCCCCCGGTTGAATGGTGCGCCAGCCTTGCTCCGTGTGAATACTGATCCCATTATAGGCTGCGCCAATCAGGTCGCCATTGGAATTAGTGAGCATCTGATTGAAGAAGTGATCTCGCGGACGATTGGCTGAAAAAGTTTCGTAATTGATGCCATCCCACACTGCCAGTAAATCTTTGCTACTGGCAACCCAGATATCATTGCTATTAACACCAATGGATAGGATGTTTGACATAGTTTTCAGCAGGATATACGCTTCGGACACCAAATCGTATTCAAACAGGCCCCAGGAAGTGGCGATAATGATCTGATCGGTACTATCAGGAACTTCTCTCAGGTCAAGAATCGATTGATCCGCAGTAAATATCCGGGTCAATCCAGTGAAATCATATTCATACAGTTTATCGTCAGAAGCCACCAGCAGAATGTCCCCATGGGGGATCATGCGATTGATCTTCAAATCACCCAGCGGGATGCTTGTTACATTCCAATTCGACGGATCTTTTAGATTACTGCCATCAAGTTCCACCCAAAGGATATTTTTCGCTGTGCTGAAACCGAGTTTTCCATTCAAATACTGGATATCCCCAACTGTACTCAGATCAATTGAACTCTGGTTCGGATAACTACTAAATTGATCCAGATATTCTATTTTGCTGCTCCCTTTTCGATACAGGAGTATCCCGCCTTCCAGATCGTTGGTATAGGTGGCGTAGATTGAATCCCCCACCTGCACAAAGCTATTGATCTCATCAACATCGACAAACTCCACCGGCAGTTGGTGACTGGTCACCAGGTCCATAACTTCAACAATGGGGCCCGGACTCCTGGAACCGATCCACAACAAACTATCCGAATCGATAAACACGGTGTTCACATCGAGGTTATCGGTTTGGTGACCGGCAATGCCATAGCTAAACCGGCTTGCCAGCTTATCATAGATCAATACCCCCCCATTGCTGGCCATAATGACCTGATCCTCTACTGGGAGTAGTGACCGGATCTCAGTCAGAGTTGGCAGACTATTCCAGGTTCCCACTTGCGCAAGGGCTGCCAGAGAAGTCATAAGTAGGGAAGTGAACCAAAGTGTCTTTATCATTTTCATCTTAGTCAATAAACCTTTTAATTCCCCTGCTTAAACAATCATTTTCGACTGATCCAGGCTACTTATACCTCGATACACCTCACTCGTTCCCAAAAATCAGGGTGTCAATGAGGGGCGCTTTTCTGGAACGGCACCCCGTGCTCCGATGAACACACCGTTTTCACCTCCCTGCAGACAGGGAGATTGGGGGCTCAGGTAAAACTTACCCTCAAATTGTGGGTCAAGATACTGATTCCGGTCTCTGACAGGTTCAGGGTGGGCTGTTTTTTGAAACGGATAAAAACAATTCCACTGGAGACTATTGATATCTTTCAAGCTTTCCAGAGCTGGTGGATCGGTCCCATAGAAAATATTATGGTCCAGACGCTGGATACTGCCTTTCTGAACCTGGATCCCCCCGGTATTATTTGCGAAGGTATTATTCAGTATTTCCAATTTTCCTGAGCTACTCTCTGAATGAATGACCCCCCCGGTTCGCTGTATAATATTTTGTCTCAGGTAGAGCGATTGCAGATGCGGCCCCGTTATGCGGATGGCATAGTCGTCAAGCTCTTCAAACCGGTTCGAGAGAAGCTCTACCGCCCCATAATTACCCACCCTGAGTCCGCCTCGTGCCTGACGTACACTAGAATACGACATTGAGATCGCCACAGATGCATGGGCATCGATGGCCAGATCGTTCTTTACAAATTGACTTTGCACTATCCGTGCGCGACTCCCCTCATCCAACTCGATTCCCAGCTTATTATCACTAAACCTTGATTGGTTTACCAGCAGGGACCCATTCATTAGTTTTAAAGCGTAGCCGCTGCTCGAATCGAAAACACATGAATCCAACCTGGCTGAGACCTGGTTCAATAACCCGCCATTTTGATTGCCCCGCAAGATTGAATTCGAGAGGATCAATTCATCTGCAGACAAGATCTCAAAAGCATGCGTGCGATTTGCCAGCCATTGATCGTGATCGCTGGTGATCAGACCTATATCAGAAAAATAGCTGGCCGACCCATTGGCGATCCAGATATTCTCAGCCATATCCAGCCTGGCCACCGAACGAAAATCAGCTCCCAGGGTATTTGATTCCACTCGATTTGAGTCCAATTGGACATTTAGAACAGCGCCAATATGCCAGCCCAACTGATTTTCTTTGAGCAGATTTACCGAGAGGGTTACCTTGGTCCCGTTCTTAACGGAAACACCACTTTCAGCATTTGAAACCAGGAGATTGTTTCTAAATTTCAATTCTTCGAAGTGGTTCACACTGATTCCCACGCTATTATTCACTATACTGGAATATTCGATCTGTACGGATATCAGAGAGTCTACTTCCAAGGCCATTTTGGGGTTGGCCTGAAAAGTGGAATGATGAATGAGCAACTCATGACCGTCCCTGATCTGAAACCCATCACTCCCATTGTGACCAACACTCACCCCGGCCATTCTGATCCGGTCAGTGGACGAGATCCGACCACCGCTATCGCCATTCCCAACAAATTCAGAATTAAGAATACGCAGGGTATCGACCGCATCGATCACCATCCCGCTAACCAGATTCCCAATAGCTGAATAATTCAAGAGACCAGCAATACTGGTCTGGTGGATCTGCAATCCATGGCGACCATTCTCACGTGATTCGACCTGATTAATAAGCACAAAATCACAGTTTTGCAAGCTGATCCCATCCTGGAATGAATCGATGACCCTGATGGAATCCAGCCAGACCTCTGACACTGAATGCAATTCGATGGCCGTTCCCATGGTATTGGTCAGTTGTGTTTTATGCGCTTCCAGCAGGCTGCCCTGGCTGGCATAGATGGCGGTTTTACCGGCTTGATCAAACTCACAGTTATAGATCTTAAGTGTACCACCATCAAGCTTGATAGCCCCTGGTCCATTATCGGTAAAATAAACATTCCGCAATTCCAGTGCCCCCGCGGATCCAACAATTATTGACCATTCGTCACTTCCGCTCACCGTGCAATTTTCTAAAATTACCCGACCAGAATCTATTCTGATCAGGGCTGTTTCATAACCCGTCCCCTGAAAATTAAAATCCAGAATATGGATATTGGCACCGGAATTAACCTCAAAACAGCCCTGTTCATCCGCCTGCCAAACTGGACGATCTGCTTGACGACCCTGGATCCGAATATCTTGGACAATCTGGCGAAAGTTGGTCTCTTCGCTGCCTGAATATTTGACTACATCAGGGAGAATTTTGAGGGTATCAAGAGCATCCAGTGAGGAAATGATCACGGGATAATTCACGAGATTTTTAAGACGTAATCCATCACTGCAGGAAGTCACAAATAAAACGATGCTGAAAATTATCCCGGGCCTTATGGACCTGATTACCGGGTTAATTTGAGGGGAGTAATTCTTCATTCAGCTCCACGCGGGCTGGGCTCTGGATTGATAGCGGGAATGTATAGGAGTCGAACCTATCCGCCGGCTCTCCACCGGCATAACAGCTTTGAAGGCTGCAGTGGCCACCGGACCACATACATTCCCATGTCAATTGATCGCTACCGGAAACGAGGGGATCCCCAGGGCTGCTTCCAGCATATCAGCCACACTCATGGCCGCCGTTCTATCTTGATAGTCACCCACCATGATAAGATACAGGACCTTCCCATTGCTCCGGCGTTCCTTTATGGTGGTGGAATAACCAATAGATTCAATTTGATCGGCCAGGCGCCGCGCATTATTGTAATCACCAAAAGCGCCAGCCTGGAGGGTATAATTGCCCTGAAGCTGGTTCGATTTACTGCCCAGCCCTTCGCCCAGCCCACGCAAGGGAGCTGGAGCAGCGGGTGGGACAGCTGGCTCATGGGGCAGCTTCGAACGACGTGGCATCCGTGTCAGATCCAATTCTTCAGGGATATCAAATGCTGTATCGGGATAACGCGCTGTAATTTCGGCCAGATCGATATAGACGCTGTCTATCTGTCGAGATGCAATGCCGGCCCGCAAACTTAGATTTACAGCATTGACAATGTCTGGATAATCTGGATGGAACCGGATCAGCCGCATAAAGAACTGGCGACTCTGTACATACAAGCCCTGTGCATAATAATACTCACCTAGATGCATCAGCGAGCCGGCCATGTATTGGCTTCTGGAATGATTGCGAACGATATCCTTATAAAGACCGGCAGCAACCAGGGCATCGGATTGCATCAAGGCCCGTGCATAGCGAACACCAGGATGTCCTGGCTGATCAAAACTTAGTCTGGCGATCAATACTTCAGCACTGTCAACCTTACCCTGACGGATAAGCAATAGTAATCCAGCCACATCCTGACCATGGCTATTCACCGGCATCCCCATGATGAGTGCCAGCAGGAGGAGCGCTAATTTTATCAGGCTTGTTTGACCCATCCGCACTTGTCACAGATATAGCTGGGTTCAGCACTAATATGATCGCACTGGGGGCAGGTCAGGATGCGCTTCTGACGATCAGCGGCAATAAAATCATCAATGGCTAATTTGAGGGTATCTTTGTGGCCCAGCTTATCCAACATATGTAAATGACCCAAGATCACACTCAGGTTGTCGTATTCTGGATTCTTGACCTCTTCCAGGAGGTTCAAGGCGTCACGGTACTCCCCTTTGCGCTCAAAGTAATTGGCGAGACCAATAATCACTTCCAGATTTTCTGGTTGACGCTGATGGAGCCTTTGATAGAACTGCTCAACCTGTTCAAATTGTCCCAGTTCGAAATACATTTTTTCGATCTCAGCAAAAATGATGCTCCCTGCAGTAGGGTCAAGTTCAACAAAGGTCGAATAGAAATCAATGGCGTGTTTATAGTTCCCTTCCTCCTGTCGAATCTTACCCAGGTGAAAATATGGAGCGGCACATTTGTGATTCAATTTGATGGCTTGTTTGAGCAGTGAGATCGCTTCAGACTGTTTACCAGTGGCCTTGGCCACTAGAGCTTCCTGAGTTTTATAGATGGCAGGCAGGAGCTGATTTGATGATCCACCAGCAGCATGCTCTTTCTGGAAAGCTTTGATGGCTGTATTCCAGTGACCCTGTTTCACTGCATAGCGATGCAGGGCAGTTAACGCCCATAAATTCTTTTTATTCAGCCTCAACATGGATTCGGCATGTTGGGAAGCATGACCATACTGATTCAAAGCTTCATGGTCCCGTGCGATCCGCTCATGGGCCATGAGCCTGATCTCCTGACTGATATTCTGGCGGTCCAGTACATCAAGATGAACCTTTAAGGCAGTTTCAGGATTACCCAGGTCTCGGTACAGATCGCCCACCTGGAGAAAAACCCCCAGATTTGAGGTATTTTTTTTTCCGATCTCTTTGAGCAATTTCAAAGCCGCTTCCTTTTCACCTGCCAGGATGTAATTCAAGGCTTTGATCTCACGATCGTGGGCGCTGATCTTCTTGGGACTACTAAAGAAAAAGAAGCGCATCGTCATCGCAATAACCACGATGGCTAACAGTATAATAGTTAATGTGATAAGGTCCATGATCTTCCTAGATCCCTATGTATTATTGGATTCCAATTCTCCATCTTCATCAAGCACGGCCTGGCGACGTTTGTCGACTTCCCCCTGTAGTTTTTCCCGCTCCCGATCAATTAATCTCAAGCCCTTGCGAAGCTTAATGTTTTGCCCGATGGTGATGGAAAAGCCACCGAGGATTCCCAGGATCACGCTTCCCAGGATCACCACGTATAGCGGTATATCTGTATAAACTGCTCCCATGAGTTTTAATTCCACCGGAGCCGCGTTTTGGGTGAAAACCCACACAATGGTCAGGATGATGGCCACTGTCACGAAGACTTTTATTTCTTTCATTTACTCCCTCAATCTACTATCCGGCCAAACAGGGTGATCCCCTGGGCATCATTGATCTCTACCTGGATCAGCTCACCTGGCTGCTCACTGGCTTTATTGAATATAACAATTTTATTGGAACGTGTTCTACCTTGATGTTGTTTTTCAGATTTTTTTGAATCCTTCTCTACCAGCACTTCCACTCTGGTGCCGATCAGGGCTTTATTCCTTAGCAGTGTATGTTCCTTCTGGAGCATGATCATCCGTTCAAGCCGATCCTGCTTCTCAGCTTCGGGAACCGTATCGGCGTATTCAGCAGCCTTTGTGCCAGGTCTGGGTGAATATTTGAAGGTAAAGGCGGTGTCAAATTTAACCTGGTTCATCACATCAATGGTCTCCTGGAAATCAGCTTCTGTCTCACCGGGAAAGCCAACGATCATATCAGTGCTGATGGCCAGTCCCGGGATTTGTTCCCGCATTTTACGGGCCAGATCCAAAAAATGTTGTTTGGTGTAAGTGCGATTCATCCGTTCCAGAATTGAATCACTCCCAGCCTGAAGCGGAAAATGAATATGATTACAAACCTTGGGGTTTTCTGCATGCACTCGGAGCAGGTCACCATCAAAATCCTGAGGATGAGGGGAAGTATACCGGATACGTTCAATCCCATCAATACTGGCAACTTCCGCAAGCAGCTCATGAAATCGACGACCTTCATGCTGGAAGGAATTCACGTTCTGCCCCAAAAGCGTAACTTCCATGAACCCGGCATCACGGATCTGCTTGACTTCTTTTACAATACTTGCAATTGAACGACTACGTTCACGCCCCCGGGTAAAGGGGACTATGCAAAAAGTGCAAAATTTATCACAGCCACGCATAATGGAGATCCAGGCATTAATACCTTCCCTACGAGCGGGGAACAGATCATCATAGACTTCCATCCGACTTAGCCTGGTGTCGACAACATGATCCGAGTTGTCAGTTGGCTGGGAAAGCAGCTCCGGCAGTTTACGATATGAATCTGGCCCCAGGATCACATCGACAAAGGGCTTGCTCTTCAGCAGATCTTCTTTGAGGTTTTGGGCCATGCAGCCCAGGACACCGATCTTCACATCCGGATTACGATCTTTCATCACCTTAAGATTGCTCAGGCGGGCATGTACTTTGATTTCGGCATTCTCTCTAACGGAGCAAGTATTTACCAGGATCAGTTGGGCTTCGTCCACTATTTCTGTACGGGTATAATCCTGTTTCTCAAGCAGTCCGGCAACCAATTCTGAATCGTATTCATTCATCTGGCAGCCGTAGGTTTCGATATAATATTTTTTTTGTGGTTTAATGATCAAATCTCTCTTTTAACAACATTGAAACCCCCGGCATTTTATGGGTGAATATATTTTTAGCGAGTAGATCCTACAAGGCTATTGCGTCATGGACGAATATCTTCACGGTTCAAATATCAAATAGCCATTGGCATCAATTCTGACGCCAGTCTCGGGTAGATCAGCTTGTGACAACGAGTCAACCAGTTGAGCAAAGCGATTTTGTCGATCCCACAAGGGCACGCCCCAATACTTTTGTTCAATGGAGATGATCCGGGCTTTTACTAGATCTCCCGTGGCATTGAGTTCGATCTCCAGGATCCCACCAAAGCGTCGTTCCTCCTGTAGATTGAACCGCCCATACGTGGCAAAATTTGCCAGGGAATACGCGATCAGCTTGCCTTGATAGACCTCCATGGCCCGGGCAACATGGGGGCCGTGTCCAATAATCAGGTCGGCACCAGCATCAACCATGTGGTGAGTGAATTCTTGTAGATTTCCCCGCTCTTCACCCAGGTATAGTTCCATACTATCAGGTAGTGACATGGCTGCCAGTCCTTCAGCACCACCGTGTAGTGAAATGATAACCAGGTCATGATCCAATTTTAGCTGGGTGACCATTTCAGTAGCCAGGGGTAAATTTAAGGAGCTGTTGCAGTTTCCTCCGCTATGGAAGGCTATAAAGGCGACGCGGAGGTCCCCTACAATCTTGGTAGCAAAGGTCTCGGGACGACCTGACCAGCCGATACCCAACGAATCCAGGATGTATTCTGTTCGATCCACACAGTTAGAACCAAAATCGCCCACATGGTTATTCGCCAGTGATAAAAAATCAAATCCAGCTTCTGCGAGATCCTGACCATACACTTCGGGCATGCGAAAAACATAACAATCCAACGAATCCGGTTCACATTTGTAAGTAGTTCCGCTATCACACAGCGTGCCTTCCAGATTACCCAGAGTTAGATCGGCATCACGGAGTACCGGGCTAATATATTTCAGAATACTGCCCTGCTCTTACGATCTGAGAAAGCCAGGGGGTACAGCTGTTCCCAGCATAATATCCCCCACTGCCCGAATACGGAGTCGCGTTTCAGATTCCATCCCGAAGACAGGAGTAAGCATCAGGATCAGCAATAGACTTTGGAAAAATATTTTACTCATAAAAAAAAACGTCCGGCAAAACCGGACGTCATCTCAAAAAAAATCTTAGTTCTTTATAATTCGATCTTATCTGTTAAAAAATAGTGCCGTGGATTTACCGGTACATTATTGACCCGCACCTCGTAATGGAGGTGTGGACCCGTACTGCGGCCGGTATTCCCGGAGTAAGCTATTAGGTCACCCCGTTTGACTTCATCACCAGGTTTGATCACATAGCGGCTTAAATGAGCATAGATAGTTTTTATGCCATAGTCATGATTCAGAATAATCGTTTTCCCATAGCCTGTATTTCCTTTTCGGGATTTAACAATGCCGTCGGCTGTGGCGAAAACGGGTGTACCGGTAAGAACGCCAAAATCCTGACCATGGTGCATCCGTCGTTTTCGGGTGAAGGGATCAGGCCTGACGCCAAAGCTTGACGTGAGGTAGCCCCGGTTTACAGGGGCAATCGAGGGTGTCATCCTCAGGCGATTTACATCCTGAGACAGTTTTGAATAGATTTGTTCATAGCTATTAAGCTGGAGGGTGATCTCACGGCCCAAGGTGGCCAGATTGCTCTCCAAAGAGTTTAGATTGAGATCTGTGACTGGCATAAGCTCATCATAATTCTGGGTAAAATCATTGACGGCACCACCAGTTCCCAGAGCGCGGACATCATCATCAACTGAAGGAAGGTCTGCATATACCCGCAGAGCATCATCCTGAGCAACCAATTCAGTCAACTGGCCCTCTGCATCATCCAACCGAATCTTCATGTCCTCCATGATGCGAACCAGTTCTTTATTATGATTTTTCATACTTTGGACTTTTAAATCATATTGCGTGCTGGAAAGACTTGAGAAGAGGAATGCTCCAAGACCCATAATAACCAGCAAACCGGTCAGACTCAGCCCATAAACCCAGGATTGGGAAAAGAATAGCTCATTGACCCGGTTCGTTTTGTCGTTGATCAGGAAGAACCGAAATCCAGCTCCTGTATTCACGCCAATTTTGCTTTTCTTACTGATCATTAGTTCCCTGATCTTAATTCCAATTCATGTTTGACTATGAAGTATACTCGGAAGCTTAATTGATAACAAGACTTTTTGAGCATAAAATGGACTCTATCACCTGACCCATGATTTACCGCGTGATTCCAATCTATTCCTGGACCTCAGCTTCACCCTCAACTGTAGCGACGTGGTCAGCCTGGGCATCTTTTTCTTTGATCTCTTCAGCTATTTCCTTGATGGATTTTGCCAGAACGATGTAATTCTCATGTTTAGCGAGTTTGGCCAATTTTCCTTCTTCACCAAGATTAAAGACCAGCTCGCCAAGCTCTGCTAAAGCTTTTGCCCGGCTTCTATTCAACTGATGAATATCAAGTTTGATCTTGCCAAGCTTGGTCAATTCTTCAGCTTTCTCAGTGGCGATCTTGCCAAATTCTTCAGCTTTTTCCAGAGCTGTAGCCCCGAATTCACGCAATCCTTTGATCATATCATCCATCATTTGGGATGTGCGATCTGCTTTTACTTCTGCTTGTTCCGGTTTTTTTGCTTCTTCAGTCATCTGATTACCTCATGCTTTGATCATCGGTGAGAGCTGGTGAGGCTCCAACCTTTTGATATTTTTTTACCCCATTTTCACCCCAGAAAATAACACTCCCTGATGGAAGAGATACTCTTTAATTTTCCTAATACCGCTGGCTCAGGAGTTGAATCACATTTGATCAATGACAGGGCATCTCCAGTCTGGCGGCTAAGAGAATATTCGGCAATATTAATACCGAAATTCCCTAATAAAGTACCAAGCTCCCCGACCACACCGGGAATATCTGCATTTAAGATCAGGATCAGCGGCCCATCCAATAGGACATCCACATGAAATTTATTTACCTTGGTCAAACGCTGTCCACCCTGGACATCAGTGTAGCCCATCAATTCCCATACTGCTCCAGCTATTGACTCAACCCGGACGGCCACCACATTCTGGACATGGCTCAGATCTGGGTCATGAAGGGAGCTTAGAATGGTCCCTTTCGTCTGAGCAATTGCCTGAGCATTGATCAGATTGATCACCCCATCATACCGATCCTCCATGATCCCCTCATAAGCGGAATAGAGCAGCGGTTGAATATGCTCTGCCGGACCATTGTAGCTCAATCTCAGAGATTTTACTGGAGAGGCGTGCAAGGGGTGTTGCAGACCGCCGATCACCCGGGCAAGTGCCAGAGAATCTGCAATTGATTTGAGAATACTCATATCCTTGATGGGTAAATTGATGGTATTATTCAAGCGATCATGAAGCAAATAATCCCTCATCTGGATGGCCACTTGCTCGGCCACATTTTCCCCGGCTTCCCGCGTACTGGCTCCCAGATGGGGAGTCAGCACAATATTTTTTGCTGAGAGCAGGGGATTATTGTAGGGAGGTTCTTCAGAATAGACATCAATGGCTGCCCCGGCAATAATGTCATTGTTAAGGGCTTCAGCCAGATCAGATTCATTTACCAGTCCTCCCCGAGCACAATTGATCAGCATGGCGGATGATCTCATTTTTGCCAATTCCGGAGAACTGATCAGGTTTAGAGTATCCTTGTTGCGGGGTAGGTGAAGGCTAATGATATCAGATCGTTCAATAACATCATCCAGCGTTGTGACAGTAATATCTTTGACCAGCAGTTGATCTTGAGCCACATAGGGATCATAACCAATCACTTTCATCTGCAAACCGAGAGCCCGACGGGCAACTTCCTGCCCAATTCGCCCCAGACCCAGGACACCCAGGGTCTTGCCATTGAGCTCAGTACCAACCAAGGCTTTGCGCTCCCATTTTCCTGCTTTCAGGGTGCTGTCCCCCGCTGGAATATTGCGTGCCAGGGCCATCATCAGCGCTATAGTATGCTCGGCGGCCGAAATGGTATTGCCACCCGGCGTGTTCATCACGACAATACCGTGGGCGGTGGCTGAATCAATATCAATATTATCCACGCCAACGCCGGCCCGGCCAATAGCTTTAAGAAGTTTGGCTTGCTGAATCTTATCAGCGTTGATAGTCGTGCCACTGCGAATGATCCAACCATCGATCTCCGGTAGAACTAGATTCAGTTTCTCGGCATCACCATCCAGTATTTCGATGACTTCCAGTCCGGCATCTTTCAGAACAAGCTTCCCTTTTGGGGCAAGAGCATCCGTGATCAGAATTTTTTTCATAGTCCTTTGATAACCTCATCCAGAACACTGAGAACATCGTCAATGTCTGACATTTGTAGATCTCCCATGTGAGCCAATCGAAAAGTTTTGCCCTTCAAGTTGCCATAACCTCCTGATATGAGGTAGTTACGGTCTCGCATCCGGGCTGCCAGCGCCAAAAGATCGAGATCGAATCTATTGTTGAAGCAGGTCAGGGTATCAGATTCATATCCGGGTTGGGCGAAAAGACCAAACTGTTCCCGGCCCCATTCCCTGACTCTTCCGGCCATCTGGGCATGTCGGGCAAATCGGTTTTCCAAGCCTTCCGCCTGGATCCGATCCAACTGAGCTGAGAGGGCGTAGAGATGTGGGATACTGGGTGTCGCTGTGGTCTGAGATTTCTCACCTGATTTGTGCATCCGCACAAAATCAAAATAAAAACCTTTTTGGGACTCCGGGATCGAACGGCTGCGCTCCAGAGCGCGATCTGAAAGCGACATGACAGCAAAACCAGGTGGTAAACCCCAGGCTTTCTGAACACTGGCCAATACCATGTCAAGACCCCATTCATCAACTTTGATGGGCGCTCCCAGCATCCCGCTGACCGCATCGACCATGAGCAGTACATCAGGGAATTTCTGGACGACTTCGCCGATCTCCGCCAGGGGATTCATAACGCCAGTGGAAGTTTCGTTAAAGACAAGTGTAGCCAGGTCATAATTGCCGGTGGACAAGGCCTGCTCCACCTGCCGGGCTGTAGTGGCCTGCCCCCATGCGACTTCAAAGCTATCCTGATCAAGCCCACAGATCCGGGTGATTTCAGCCTGTCTTTGAGAGAAGGCACCACACACGAAATTGGCAACCCGTCGTTGGCTGAGATTGCGGACACCAGCCTCCATCAGACCGGTGGCAGAACTAGTGGAGACCAGTACTGATTGTTTGGTGAAGAGGACTTCTTTGATCCCGCTCACTACCCGTTCCTGTAGTTCACGATATTCACCTGTGCGATGTCCAATGGGATACTGAGCCATGGCATCCAGGATCTCCTGATCCACATGGGTCGGTCCCGGAATAAAAAGTTTTGGTTTCATGGGCGGCTAGTCCTCCAGTTCTCTAAATACCAAACCGGTAGGTAATTTCGGGAAAAAGTAAGTACTTTTTTGGGGTAGGCGCAATCCGCGACCACCGATCTCGAACAGAATATTGCTGTCAGGGTAGTTCATGATCCAGCCAACCTGTGCTCCGCCACGTAATGCAGCCCAGAACTCTTCCATATCCCGATAGTATTCAAGGTATTTATGCTGGCGAATATCCTCCTCAGTGAGTTTCAGGATATCTTTCAAGATGATCTCTTCCAGGATCACGGTATCCATCTCAGCCAGAATGGGATCTTTCAGTCGGTGGCGCAGATCATTGAAAACCTTTTCTTTTAATTGGAGTGCAACGGGCTCACCATCTGTGTTGGACATGATCATACAGCGATGGTCGTGTCCTAATTCCACATCCTCGGCCTCCATTTGCAGGACATCGAAATACTCAAATAATTTATCCATGAGAATTTGGTACGAAAAATCCGGGAGCCCTCGTAAACAACGATGGGTTGGATAGACTTTTAAACCGGTGTCCTGAGCTGATGCGAAGTAGCCCATGATGTAATTGGCATCGATCTCTGAGAAACCAGTTTCATTCAGTCGCTGGCCTTGATATAGACTTAAGGTCTCATAACGATGGTGCCCGTCTGCAATAAAAACTGGTTTATCCTCCATCAGATCCTGCACCTCGGTAATGACTTCCTCATCTTCTATCAGATAACAGATATTTTCGACCCCTGTATCTTCATTTTTCCCGGTCAGTTTCAGGACGGCCTTGGAAACGGCTTCATCGAGTAGTTTGATGATGGTGTTCTCAGTATCCTGATAGGTGAAAAATATTTGCGAGAAATTTGTCCGGGTGGTTGCTGTCAGCCGCAGTCGGTCTTTGATGGGACCTTTATGGGTCTTTTCATGGGCTCTGACCGTATCCGCACCATAAGGAGCCAGAGGCATGAGGGCGATGAAGCCTTTGCGGATGTGTTGTTCCCCATCCGGCCCAGTAAAGAATTGATGCAGGAAGTATAATCCCGGCTGCGCACGGTTGGTGAGGACACCTTCAGCATGCCATTTTTTCAATAGATCTTTGGTGCCTTCATAAAACTCAGCTTCAAAATAATCACCTTGTTTTTCTTCTCCCAAAATCAGTCGAGCACTATTATAGCGAGATCTGGAGAGCAGAAATTTTCTTTCTTTGGCTGTGATCACATCATAAGGCGGGGAAATTATATCTGATAGGTTCGGAAAATTCTCTGGGTTATAGATCGTTCCACAAAAGGGAAGGATGGACATATGGTCACCTCTGTTAAAAAATATTCAATCAATAACATGGCTGAAAATTTAGACCTGCAAGACAGGAAGACAATGAGACAATTGCACGGATGTTCGAATATCTGCTGGATAAGTTTTCAATCCGCATCCCAACCCAGCAGACTGGACCCAGGAGAGCGAAAGATCTATTCCTTATTCTAATCAGCCATATCAAATCATTTCATCAGCGCAGCCTCTTGGATATATTCGCGGCATGAATATTGTGGCCATTACTCCCAGAACCCCGGCAGCAGCCATGGGTATCCAGGTCGGGGATGAATTACTGACCATAAATGGCAGCAGCATTTCTGATATCATCGATTACGAATTCTACGCCGCTGACGAAGCACTTGATGTGCTTATCAGAAGGGCTGGGATCGATCGGCAAATCAGTATCTTAAAAAGTCTGGATGAGGAACTTGGGATCATCGTTGAACCCATGAAGATCCGCTCATGTGCCAACAACTGTGTCTTCTGTTTTGCCCATCAAAACCCGCCAGGGGTGCGAGAAGCCTTGAATTTTAAGGATGGTGATTTTCGGTTCAGCTTTCTCCATGGTCATTATATCACCATGACCAACATGGGTCCCAAACAATTGGAACGGGTGGTGGAGCAACAGCTAAGCCCGCTCTATATTAGTGTCCATGTCACCGATCCTGCATTGCGGCGTAAGATGCTGCTCTATGGTAAAGATGACAAGCTGCTGGATAAACTCGCTTACCTTACTGAACACAATATCGTCCTCCATACCCAGATCGTGCTCTGTCCGGGTTGGAATGATGGCGAAGTTCTGCTCAGGACCATCAACGATCTCAAACAACTGGCCCCCCAGGTCCAGTCAGTATCCATCGTTCCGGTTGGCCTAACCAAATATCGGGATAACCTGCCTCACCTGGATTCTTACGATCAGGTGACGGCGCAAGAATTCATTACCTGGTTTGAAGCTCGTCGTGAATTATTCAGTGTTCCTGATATTGAAAGATTCGTGCTTTTGAGTGATGAGTTCTTCATTCTCGCTGATGTGCCGATCCCCGATGATGATTATTATGGTGATTTCTCCATGGTTGAGAATGGCGTGGGACAATGTCGGGATTTCGCTAATCGGTTCGAAGCCAGCCGGGCTATGCTGCCTTCAACTTTAAAAAAGCAGACCCGACTGGTATTCCCCACTGGTCTGCTGGGATATTCATTTCTCAAAAAAACCATTGGCACTACGCTTGATGACATTGGAAATCTGGAATATGAGATCATCCCCATCCGCAATGAATGGCTGGGTGCCGATCTGGTCACCGTGACCGGGCTGGTGCCTGCTCGAGATGTGGTGACCCAACTAAGGTCAATTGAAAAAGCTGACGCCATCTATCTATCATACCGCATGTTCAGCGAAGATGGGGTCACTTTGGATGATCATACCCGTGATGAGATGGAACAGAAATTGGGTATGCCGGTGTATATCCATCATGAGGATCTCATGGAGATCCTGAAACCGTGGATCTGATCCGGCAGAGAGACCAGATAGCCCATTCTATTCTTTGAGGCTTATCTTCACCAGACGGATATGGATTATATTATATAACGGAATTTTATGACAAACTCAACGCCCCCTAATAAAACATCCCGGCTACCCATCGTAGCTATCGTAGGACGACCCAATGTGGGTAAATCCACCCTGTTCAATCGAATCGTCGGCAGACGTCTTTCCATCGTCCATGAACAGGAAGGTGTCACGCGAGACCGAATCGCTGTAGAAACAGATTGGGCAGGGTACTCATTTTTCCTGGTTGATACGGGTGGTTATATCCCTCAGAGTGAAGATGTGATCGATAAAGAGGTTCGGAAACAGGCCATTCTAGCCATTGAAGAAGCGGATGTGATCATACTCCTGGTTGATTCAGTGGTTGGGATCACCTGGGAAGATGAAGAGATTGTCAAACGAGCCAGACGCTCAAAAAAGCCCCTGGTTTTGCTAGCCAACAAGGCTGATAATGCCGAGCTTGAGAACCAAACCCACGTGTTCTATCAATTAGGTCTGGGGGAGGTATTTCCCATCAGTGCCTTGAACGGTCGCAGCATTGGGGATGCATTGGACAAGGTCGTATCTGCTTTTGCAAAACTACCTGCGGAGGAAGCAGTGAACGAAAGTGTGATCCGCTTCGCCATCGTAGGCATGCCCAATTCAGGAAAATCCAGTCTGACAAATGCCCTGTTGGGTGAGGACCGTCAGATCGTCACGGATATTCCCGGGACCACCAGAGATTCCATCAACACCAGTTTCAAATATTTTGAGCAGACCTATGAAATGATCGATACAGCCGGGTTGCGACGTAAAGCCAAGGTCAATGACACGATTGAATACTACAGTTCCATCCGTACGCAACAGGCTATCAAGAGTGCGCATGTGGTCATTGTACTCATCGACGCTGAAAAGGGATTTGTTTCCCACGATGCGCGCGTGATAGAGGAAGTGATCAAGGCTGGGAAAGGTCTGGTAATTGGGGTTAATAAATGGGACCTTATCAAGAAATCGACTAATACGATGCGCGATATGAAACAGGGGATGATCGATGACATGTATGTTCTAAGACATTACCCCATACAATTCATTTCCACGTTGGAGCGACGTAGAATGTTCAAATTAGTGGATCTGGTAAAACAGATTCAGGAGGAGCAGCAAAAACGGATTCAGACCAGTCGACTCAACCATTTTCTGGAAGACGTAGTGGCGCGACTCCAGCCAGCAGCTCCCCGGGGTAAGGAAATAAAATTGAACTATTGCTCCCAAGTTGCCGTTGAACCACCTGTGATCGTGATCTTTACCAATTACCCTGACCTGATAAAAACCGCCTATAAACGCTATCTGGAAAACCGTTTCAGGGAGCTGTTCGGTTTTGAAGGGGTGCCCATCCGGATCGCTTTCAGGAAAAAATAAACTCCAGCTATCATTGTCAAACTGATTTGAGCCACAGATGATTACAGATGAAACACTGATACTTGGGGATAGTCGCACCGGCCGTCTACTGCATATTGAACGGAACACATGAAGCTATTTAGCATTGTACTGAGCCTAATATTTTCCCTGACCAATCTTTTGGGACAGGAAGTCCGGGCGCGTAAGTGTGGTTTCGTTGATCACGAAATTTTACAGAGTAAACTGGCCTCACCCCAGGCCCGAGATCTGGATTTTCTGGATGAGTCAATCCTGAGCCCCAGCGGACAGTTTAGAATTCACTTCACACGAACCGGGACTGATGCAGTTGTAGGTGCCTCTGTTTCAGGTACGCCAACATTTGTTCTAGAAGCGGCCATCGCAGCAGACTCTGCTTACACCGTACTGGTCAATGAACTTGGCTTTCTACCTCCTCAGCCAGATGCTAATGTTGATGGACCTGAATTGGACATCTATATCAAGAACTGGGGTGGATCCTATTATGGTATGACCTATTTCGGATCTGTCATTCCAGCCCCCACCTATCTGGTGGTTGATAATGATTATGTTGAATCCAGTTATGCCACATCAGGTTTAGCGGCCTTACGAGTCACCATCGCCCATGAATTCTTCCACATGGTCCAACTGAGCTACGCCTACCCCTTTGACCCGGTTCAATCCAACGGATACTGGTACGAGATTTCCAGTACCTGGATGGAAGAGAAATGCTATCCGGATATCGATGATTACCACGCCTATGTTGAAGATAATTTCCAGGAAATAAATTTCCCGAACCTGAATGATGATGCCTATGGGTTTTCCTATAGTTATGGGCATGGATTATTCGGCCAGGTTCTGGATCAGGAATATGGCACGCGAAGTGGTCAGCATATCATGTTGGATATCTGGGAGAATATTTCCGGCAAGGAAGCGACGGATAACCTGGAGGAGGTCTTAAGTGCCTCACCCTGGAATTCCAGTCTTACAGATGCTCTGGGGAAATACGCCCTTTATAATGCCTTCACCGGGTCACGCAGTATCACTGGAATGTATTACCCTGATGCGGCCCAGTTGGCAGAAGTAAATGCCATGGAGTATGCCATCCCCCTGGACTATACAGCTTCCTTTGACTTTTCCCTGAATGCCTTCGAAATATCCTATCGTAGATTCACGATCTCTGGTTCAACCGATTTTTATGCCCGAGGCGAGCAACTTGATGCTGATCAGCGAGCCTTCATGACCTATCATAGTTCCACACAGGGCTCCTCGCTCAAAAGTGTCGTGAGTGATTTTTTGATACCCTGCGCCAATGTGAATAACCAGGACTATCTTATTTTTCCGCTGGTGAATGGGAACCGGGATGCCAGCTATATGTTCTCCTTATCGTTTGAACCAAATACCATCGGGCTTGAGGATGCCATCCAGGCTCTCTGGCCCAACCCGGGTGTCCTTCAGAAGCGTCCCATAAAATTGAATATTATCCTTTCAAAACCAGGTAATTTCGCTTTTAAGGTCTATAATATTTTAGGCCAGAGCGTTTACCAGCAGGATCTCTATCGAACAGCAGGAATCTTTATCCTGGACCTGACGCTACCAATAAGCACGCCGCCTGGTATTTATTTTCTGCAATTGGTAACCAGCGAAAAGGTGCTGACTCGAAAATTTACGGTATTGAGATGAGTCAGCCCGCTTATTTCCAGCCCACTGGTAATTGTACCCACCAAACCAAGATCAAGGCTTCCCGTTTTATCGCGGAACTCTTTCCGGTGAAGAATGAAGATGAGGTCCAGAATTACCTCAATGAGGTTAAAAAGCGCGAGTACACTGCCAATCACCACTGTTTTGCCTGGCGATTGGGGGTGGGTGATGATGAAGTTTGGCGGGTTAGTGACGATGGCGAGCCTGCAGGTACGGCTGGGAAACCGATCTATCTGGTGCTATCGGGAGCTAATCTCACCAATGTGCTGGCAGTGGTGACCCGTTACTTTGGTGGTACGAAATTGGGCAAGGGGGGCTTGATGAGGGCCTATGGTGGTGTGGTTCAGGAGGCTTTAGCGTTACTCAAGAAAAAGGGGTACATTCCCCGGGTTACTCTGGAGTGTCACTGTGATTTTGAGCATGCAAATCTGGTTTACCGTCTCATTGAAACCTTTGGTGCTCAATTGAGAAATCAGGATTACGCTGAGGGTGTCACCATCCTGCTAAGTATTCGAACCGATCAGGCTGATAAATTCTCCTGGGAGCTGCATGAGCTATCCAACGGATTGATCAAAGCCCGCATCCCCAGCCCCTAATCCCCAACCCAGACACTCAAACCTCCAAACCTCCAAACGTAATGACTCCTAACAAAAGTATTTATACTTGGCAAGTATTTATGCTGCTTCTATATTTGGCGCAAATTTCGAGGAGATTAAAGATGCGCAAGTTTTCAGCTTTTATCACAATAATGCTGATCCTGTTTGCTTTTGGTTATGGCACGGATCGGGTTGTTCTTTTAGAATACTTTACCAACGCTGGCTGATCATACTGTGGCCCTGCAGGGGCATATCTGGACGGGTTCCAGAACAGTCACAGCGATATTTACGAATCAGTCTTCTACCACATGAGTTGGCCGGGTACTGATCCCTACTACAACTATAATACGACTGAGGCCAACGCTCGTCAAAACTTTTACGGGGTTTCCTGGGTTCCCTGGGGTGAGATTGACGGTATAAATAATGCTGCTTCAGCGAATCCCAATTGGGGCAATACAATTCTCACCCGATCCAACATTTTCCCTGCCATTGAATTTGGTGTCACAGGTTACTTTGAGGAGGGGAGCCGCGAAGGATCGCTCTCAATTGGGGTAACTGCGTTGGGGACGACCAGTGGGAACAAAGATTTGCAAGTCATTCTGGTGGAAAATAATCTTTATTACATGGGTACTAATGGATATCCCGACCACCATAACGTCATGCGTGATATGATCCCAAATGCTAATGGAACACCCATAGTTTTGACTGGTCGTTCCACAACAACCACGAATATCGACTTTGTGGTTCCCATTGAAGTCCTTATTGAAAATGCCAGGCTGGTCATTTTTGTCCAGGATCCCAGTACCAAGGCTATTCTGAATGCTACAGGTGTTTCGGTACTCTCCATCGTTGCCGATTGCGATAATGTTGCTGGAGACATCATTGATTTTGGCGCGATTAATGTTCAAGACCTGGTGAAACTTGTCGCCATCATCATGGGAACTGACACTGGATCTGAGTATTGCCAACTGGCAGCAGCTGATCTGAATGAAGATGGCAATATTAACATTCAGGATGTGGTCATGCTGGTGGAAATGATCATCGGTTAAATTTATTTTGCCCAATTGGTTTTAAAGCGCGGATTTTTATCCGCGCTTTTTATTTTCAGGGGTTTTGAGAAAGGACAACTAATCATGCCTGGGATCTCATTGTTGAATACTGATTCTCACGCCCACTGGATGGGTGAGGCTTTCAGAGAGGCTGAAAAGGCTTATGCGGCCAAGGAAATACCGGTGGGGGCGGTCATTGTCCTGAACAATCAGATCATTGGTCGCGGGTATAACCAGCGTGAGAGCTTAAAGGATCCCACGGCCCATGCCGAGATCATTGCAATTACGGCTGCAGCCAATCATCTGAATGATTGGCGCCTCACAGATGCAAGCATATATGTAACACTGGAACCCTGCCCCATGTGTGCTGGTGCCATCCTTAACGCACGGATAGCCCGGGTGGTTTTTGGTGCTGATGATCCAGACCATGGTGGGTGTGGGGGTGCGATTCAACTCTGTTCCGGAAAATATCTGAATCACAAGGTTGACATCATTGGTGGCATTCTGGAAGCTAGGTGTAAAGGAATTCTGGATAGTTTTTTCCGGGAAAGTAGATCAGTAAAATAATCCAAGGCAAACCATAAATCGTTGCTGCCCTACGGGACCCATTTATATTCACAGGCTATTATTCACTGCTGGTGAAGATTTATAATCAAGGGAGAGGTGGCAGAGCCTGGTTTAATGCACTGCACTCGAAATGCAGCGTACCTTCGGGTACCGGGGGTTCGAATCCCTCCCTCTCCGCTCACAATTGTATCTATATGTTTATACTGTATTTATATCATTATAATTTTTAATTTGTGTCAAAATTGGGATAACCATGCATCTTGAATTATATAAAAAATCTTAATTTCTGCTTAAAATGAGGCACATCTTATCGCAATTTCCATATCCAGCAGGTATTTTGCTCTGGTGGCCGATATAACATCTGGCATATCCCCAAATAAAAAATAGCCATTTAGTTTCGTCATGGTTGGCAGTTAAATTGATGCTATACATGAAGAACAAAAATCCAAACTTAGCCCAACAGATAAAATCAATCCGCCAGGAATTGAATGAGTTGGATGTAAAGCGAATTCACCTTGAGCATGAACTGCATGTTTTGGAAAAGGATCACGATTTGTCACTCAAAGGTGTTGGAGAGACAATCGATGGTACGGCTAGTGTTCATAGCAAATCACATCATGATTTGAAGATCAAACTTTTTATGAGTTTGTTCAAGGGCAGAACAGATGTTTTCGCAAAGCGGTTTGAGAGTCAAAAAACCGGAAAATCAGGATATCAGCCTGCCTGTGAGAATGAATGGGTTACCGGGCTATGTGAAAAGCCTAAAGTGAAATGTGCAAATTGCGAGCATCGTGAGTTTACGCCCCTTTCAGAGATAGTCATACGAGATCATCTACTGGGCTATGTCCTTTCTGACAAACGACAGCGTGATTTCACAGTTGGCATCTACGCTCTGTTGGAGAATGAAACCTGTCATTTTCTAGCAGTGGATTTTGACGGTTCTAACTGGCAAACAGATATTTCAGCATATTTGCGAACCTGCAGGAACTATTCCATTCCGGCTGTGATGGAACGGTCTCGTTCTGGCAACGGAGGTCATATCTGGATATTCTTCTCTGACCCCCTCGCAGCTAAAACTGCCCGAACAATGGCGTCATTTATTCTAACAGAAACAATGGAAGATCACCCGGGAATTGGATTTGACTCCTATGATAGATTTTTCCCAAATCAGGATACAATGCCCAAAGGCGGCTTCGGAAACCTCATCGCATTACCCCTCCAAGGCCATCCACGCTTAAATAAGAATAGCGTATTTATTGATGACAACATGCACCCTTTCACTGACCAATGGGAATTTTTATCCACTATTAAAAAGATGTCCAGTGCTGAGGTGGAAGCAATAGTTGAAAATGCTCGCACAAAAGGGAATGTCCTTGGTGTTAGACTTGTTAACCTGGAAGATGACGATGAGCCCTGGACTGCACCTCCTTCCAGACGAAGAGATCTAGATCCTATTCAGGAAGCACTCCCTTCTAGTCTTACTTTGGTGCTGGGGAATCAGATCTACATAGAAAAGTCGAACCTACCTCCTGCCCTGATAAATCGATTAATTCGGATAGCAGCTTTTCAAAACCCTGAGTTTTATAAAGCTCAAGCCATGCGATTATCTACCTGGAACAAGCCCAGGATTATTGCATGTCATGAAGAATTCTCAAAACATATTGGTCTGCCTAGAGGTTGCCTGGAGGAAGTTACTGAGCTTCTGGATTCACTTTCAGTTACGTCTGTGATCATTGATGAACGTGAACAGGGGGTACGGTTATCACTTAAATTTCAGGGTGAGCTTTACTCTGATCAGGAAAAGTCTATCAAGTCATTGCTACCTTATGATACTGGTATTTTATCCGCAGCAACAGCCTTCGGCAAAACTGTAGTAGGGATTGCCCTTCTTGCTAACCGGAATGTAAATACACTTATTCTTGTTCATAGAAAACCTCTCATGGACCAGTGGATTGCAGCCTTGCAAAAATTCCTAGATATCAATAATGAGAGCATCGGGTATATCGGCGGTGGGAAGTGGAGCCCAACAGGTATCATAGATGTAGCCATGATACAAAGCCTCAGTCGAAAAGGCGAGGTAAAGGATATTGTAGGAAAATATGGGCACCTAATTGTCGATGAGTGTCACCATATTTCAGCTCGTAGTTTTGAAATTGTTGCCCGTCAGTGTAAAGCGAGATATGTATTAGGTCTCACTGCAACCGCTGTGCGGAAAGATGGTCATCATCCGATTATCTTTATGAATATTGGACCAATTCGTTTCAAAGTCGGGCATCGAAAACAGGCAGCTAAAAGGCCGTTTACTCACAAGGTAGTTTTCAGGAATACAAATCTCTTACTGCCCTCGGAACTTTCAGGAAAAGATGATTTGCAAATCCACGAAATCTATGCATTTATTATGAAAAATGATCAACGAAATGAAATGATTGCTGACGACATCGTCCGGGTAGCTCAAGCGGGTAGAACATCTCTCGTCCTCACTGAACGTAGGGATCATCTTGAAGAACTGAATCTGTTACTCTCAGCACGCATTGATAATATTGTCATTCTTCATGGTGGAATGGGAAAAAAGCAAAAACAAGCGTTGATGGAAAAATTAAATGCAGATGATACTGGTCAAGTAATTATCGCCACTGGTCGGTATATAGGTGAAGGTTTTGATTTGGCAAAACTGGATACCCTTTTTTTGACAATGCCTGTTTCCTGGAAAGGTGTTTTAACACAATATGCCGGACGTCTGCATCGCCTCCACGCTGATAAAAAGGAAGTCATTATCTATGACTACGTTGATGGGAATATTCCAATGTTAGCTAGAATGCATAAACGTCGGTTATCTGGATATCGATCAATTGGTTACACTAGTGTTCAGTCAACCTTGTAGTGTGTGAAAAGTCGCAGGAGTTTTTGATTGATAACAAGGCGGATATTTTGAGTATAGCCTTAGCTATGCTCATAATATTCAACGCCGTTAGCAACATAAAGAACCAGACCTGCCTGCGCTCTGCTACGGCAGGCAAGGCTTGGTTGCGTCAATACAGGGTTGACTGGACACTAGTCAACCTAAGGAAAAGAAGCCACTAGACAATTCCGAATTTTAGCCCAAGAATGTGTAGCCTCCACAAGATACGATTGATGGCCCCTCGCGCTTTAAATCACCATCCATCTTAATTATCGTTTTTTTTCTACCAACCCTTTTTCTGCTTTCTACCAACCCAGGTCATTGAACAGCCCCATCTGTTTTATCCGCAATATATGGGATAATCCAAACCCCGCCTTTGTCTCCACCAATTCTTTCTAACACCTTTACATACTTAAGTTTAGCAATATGTTTATCCACAGTTGTAGTGCTGGTATCAATATTACTAGCAATTTCATTAATCGTAATTTTTGGTTGTTTCCATATTTGTTCTAATACCTTCCAAGCATTTTCTACCAACCCCTCATCAAGTTTTTCTACCAACCCCTTTTTAATATTTTCCCAACTGTCGGTTGCTGAGACACTTTCAGATTTAACAGGGCGTTTCAGGGTTATTATAAAATCCTGCCCCGAAACCGTTACTTTCGGCTTTGGTAACTTGTAATCAGCCATCCAATCATTGATATTTTGGATCCCGGTACCCCACTTCTCAATATACCGCACCAGGTAAAGCAACTCAGCTATCGTTCCATTCCGTAGGACAGATTTATGAGGTTGTTTGAGCTTTTCTAGAGTCATCCCTTGAGGAAGCAATCCAGGTGACCAGATTTCAATTCTATCATCAAAGATCGCCACATCCACTGCTGATGAAATCCGGTAATCCCGGTGTGCAACTGCATTGGCAATTGCTTCTCTGATTGCCCGATATGGTACTTCGTAGTGACTTTCTCTTCTACCGGTGTCATTATTAACTTCGGCTTCTTTTCGAATATTTCTCAGGACAAAATTCTCTGCTTGATCAATCTGACTGAAAACATCACCCTTGATATTCAAATGGTCGAGCATTCTTCCGGTTTTATCAAGCCCCTCAAACACGGCACATTGAGTATAAGCAACGGAAAAGAACTTTGGTAGACGATATCCAAAGGCAAGAATCCCAGCAACATTAGGCTTTCCATCGGTGAGGATATTTAATTTATTCAACGTTTCAGGAGTGTCTTCCAATGGTAGGTTGCGTTCGTCATGAGCTCTGCGATAAAACCATTGAATCCGCTCATTATCCATATCTGACATTTCAGAATCTAGGGGAGACCGGTCATAATGAAACTCCGGGTTCCCCCGTTCATACATCATTCTTTGAATTTCAACTTTAGATAATGTCGTGTTGCTAGTTCCCACTCTTTTGTAGGCCCGGCCTTTAACAAAATAGGGTCTGTCCGGTGCATTTTTCAGTTCAACGACCAACACGGATTTTCCATCAAAATCTTCCAGGAAGATATTGGGATATATCTTTGGATCAAATGAGTTGAAAACAGCCTCTTGCACTTTTCTAAAAGTTGTATCAGTAATATCAATTCCGACCGGCTTCCCTCCATCATCTACACCAAAATAAAGAGTTCCCAAATCAGTATTAGCAAACGCACACAATGTTTCAATTGCCCGGCTCAGCTGGCCAATAGAGCTCTTTAATTCAAAAGTTTGGGACTCAGTATATTTCATATTAATCTTCCTTGCTGCTCAGCAAATATGCAGAATATATAAAGATTTTGATTGATGCCCATATTTTAGATTTAATTATTTATCAAATTGAACAAACATCTTCTTATAAACTTTTCTTATGTTTTAAATGATAATCACTGTGCCAAAAATGTGTCAATGGGTCAAAAATGAGTCGGCAATCCATGTCCATTTCTGGAAGAAAGTGGAAGATAAATGAAGTAACTGAAAGTTCTGTAAATACTACAGATAGACCTATCTATTTGTTATTATAGTATTTAAGCGGTCTCATTTTGATAGAATCCCTCCCTCTCCGCACCTAACCATAAATCCATATATTCGAACCTGACCTGAATGGAAGCACATTTCTGCACAGGGGGATCAACTACTGAACGAGCGCCAGCGATGGGAGTTTAGCTAAGCAAACCCAACAGCAAGCCCCCCCTCCCCGCTGAGGTCTGCCCGAATACGGTCTAACTTTCTGCCAACCAAACCACAGCTAAATTAAACTCATTTTCAAATGATATTAATTATTGTCTTTACGTTCACTATTCTGTACATTATCGCAACTATTGTTCATTATTGTGAACATTACATACGGAGTGACTTATGAAAGCAGACTCAACAAACAGCCGGTTTAGTCGATTACCCATCCCCATAAAACGGGCATTACACGCTCTTGGTGGTGATCTAAAAAACGCCAGACGCAGAAGACGTATTCCGAGCGCGTTATTAGCTGAGCGTTCATCGATTAGCAGAACAACACTGGTAAAAATAGAAAAGGGTGAGCCTGGCGTCTCCATTGGTGCATATGCCCATGTATTGATGTCACTGGGGATGATTGAACGACTGGCTGGTCTCGCTGAGGCAAAGCATGATGAAATTGGACTAGTGCTCGAGGAGGAACGATTGCCTGAAAGAATCAGACAAAAACCCTATCAAACCAAATAGTTTAAACCAGGAGAGAATATTAAATGGCTGAATCCATCTATGTCTATGTTGATTTATCCGGTGAAGCTCAACTGGCCGGGCGATTGTGGATACACAGCAAGGGAAATAAAGAGAGCGCCTCCTTTGAATATGATAAAGCTTGGCTGGGACTTCCAGAAAGATTCTCACTAGATCCCGCTTTATCATTAGGTGAGGGTTCTTTCCATACCACGCCAGGCAAAGCTTTATTTGGAGCAATTGGGGACTCAGCTCCTGATCGCTGGGGACGCACGCTCGTGCAACGAGCAGCTCGACTAGATGCAAACGAAAAGCATGAACCTGTTCGACACCTCAGAGAAGTTGACTATTTGCTCAGGGTGAATGATCTGGCACGACAAGGCGCATTACGGTTTTCTCTTAGTGAAGGTGGGGAATTTCTGGCAAACAATAAGTTGGCTAGAATACCTCCTAGAATCCAACTCCCAAAATTGCTTCATGCTGCAGACACTATTTATACCCACAGTGAAACAGCCGAAGATTTAAAATTGCTGCTCGCACCCGGCTCTTCATTGGGAGGAGCTCGCCCAAAAGGATCGATATGGGATCATAATTCTCAATTGCTGCTGGCGAAATTCCCCAGAAAGGATGATACCTTTGATGAAGTCGCCTGGGAGGCTACTACGCTCAGCCTGGCTGGAAAAGCCGGGATTCAAACACCGCAGACAAAACTAATTGAAGTATCTGATCGACATGTATTACTACTTGATAGGTTCGATCGAAAAGGCTCTTCCAGGATTCCTTTTCTGTCGGGAATGAGCATGCTGGGGGCTTTAGACCATGAGACCAGAAGTTATTTGGAATTAGTCGATGCCATTAATCAATTCGGAGCACACCCCAAAAAGGATATCCAGGAACTGTGGAGGAGGATCGTATTCACTGTCCTTGTTACAAATATTGATGATCATATGCGTAATCATGGTTTTCTTTATCAGGGAACTAATGGATGGATTTTGTCACCGGTATATGACATTAATCCAGTCCCTGCCGATATAGCTCCAAGAATTCTCAGGAGCTCAATCAACCTCGATGATAATAGCGCGACCATCGAGAACGCTCTTGACGTATATGACATGTTCGGCCTTTCCTATTCGGATGCCAACCAAATTATCAAAGAAGTTTCAAGTGTCACTGCTGACTGGCGTAAGGAAGCCGTCAAATTCGGACTCACTGGAAATGCAATAGATCGGCTGGAGACGGCTTTTGAGCACGACGAATTAAGAGCTGCTGAAAAAATCTTTTAGCCCAATCTGTAGAGATTTTTCAAGTTTATCAATGATGACTGTTTCTACAGAAGTTTCTTGATGTAGCTGTAATAGAGTGAGTTTCAGTAACTTATACCAAACATGAAAATCATTGAAAATTTGTAGCAAAAAGTAATATTTTAGATGTCAAGCTACCAGGACTCAACATAACCCTTATTAACCAACAGCTCAGCGGTCAAAATAGCACCGCCGGCAGCCCCCCGAACCGTATTGTGCGATAAGGCCACAAATCTGATATGGAAAAATTTATCCCGGACTAATCGTCCAATGGTGATGGCCATCCCTTTGCCATTATTCACATCCAGGCGGACCTGGGGACGATCTTCCTCTTCCCGATAAATTATTGCCGGTTTGGGAGCTGAAGGAAGCGCCAGTTTTTGTGGTTCACCCTGGAAATTGTTCAGGATGGCCATAATCTCCTGCAGATCAGGGACTTGCTCGGCAAAATTCAGATACACCAGAGCAGTATGCCCATCCATAACAGGTACGCGTGTACAAAGAGCCGATATCTGAATACTGGCATCAGGCACGATCATCTTTTCAGTGAGCTTACCCAGTATCTTGGTAGGTTCCAGCTCGGTTTTGGCTTCTTCACCCTCAATAAAAGGAACCACATTCTCGCGCATGCTCTGAGATGTAAGTCCCTGGTAACCGCCACCCGATAAAGCCTGAAGTGTATTCACCTGTATTTCCTTTACCGGATATCCAGCCGCCCTCAAGGCATGAATAACAACCAGATAGGACTGTACCGAACAATTTGGCTTTGAGGCAACAAACCCTGATCTTGGAAGCAAATGGGACCGCTGTTGGGCAGTGATGATATCAAGATGCCGGGCGTTGATCTCCGGGATGATCATGGGTACGTCATCCGTCCATCGATTCGCTGAACTATTGCTCACCAAGGCATAACCCTTTTTAGCATACGCAAACTCCAATTCACGAGTTGCCTGTTTATCCCCAAGTTCTGTTGCCGAGAAAAAAAGTTTGACCTCTGCTGAAATATTTTCAAGATCCAGGACATCCCGGATCGTAATATTTTCCACACTCCCAGGCAGATCAGTATCCATTAGCCACCGCCCCGCCACCGCAGTCTGATATGACTTACCAGCAGAACGAGAGGAAGCGGCCAGATCGCGAATCTCAAACCAGGGATGGTTCGCCAGGAGACGAATATAATTTTGCCCCACAACACCCGTTGCTCCCAGAATCCCCACTGCAATCTTGTTAGTCACCTGTTTTCTCCTCAAACAGTTCCCGATGCAGCGCCCTGATAGCGGTCCGGACTTGTTTATCTCTCACAATAAATGAGATGTTGCGTTTAGAAGACCCTTGAGCAATTGCTTCTACATTGATCCGCTCTTGTCCCAATACATTGAACACAATGCCAGCGATCCCAGGCGTGGTTTGCATACCCTCACCGACTACTGCCACCAGGGAAAGGTCATGCTCAAGTCTGATCTTATCGATGTACTTCAGTTCGAGTTCGTAGGCAAATTCTTGTTCAATAGCCTGCACAGCTAAATCTGCCTCAGCGGGTTTCAAGGCAAAACAGGTGGAGTGTTCACTGAAAGCCTGGGAAACCAGCATTATGCTGATACCCTGCTGAGCCAAACAGGTAAAAAGACGGGCATTAATACCCCTAACTCCCACCATACCAGCGCCTTGCAGACGAATCAATGCGATATGGGATACTGAAGATAAACCAACTGTTGTGGTACCTTTTACCAGGCGGTTCGGTACAATTCGAGAGCCCGGGTGATCTGGATTAAAAGTATTTTTTATGACAATTGGAATATGCTTGTAAAGGGCCGGGATCATGGTGGGTGGAAAGATCACCCTGGCCCCGGCATGGGATAATTCCATGGCCTCTTCATAGGTGAGCCGGTCGATGGTAGTTGCCTCATCGACCAATCTGGGATTGGCCGTCATGATCCCATCTACATCTGTCCAGATCTCAATCTCGCCGACATTTAATGCAGCCCCAAAGATACTGGCGGAATAATCCGAGCCACTGCGCCCCAGGGTGGTGGTCGTGCCGGCCTCAGTGGCTCCCATAAATCCGGTGATCACCTGCAATTTTGAATGCCCTTTCAGATATGCTCTGATCCGGTCATAGGATCGTTGATAATGAACATAGGCATCCCCAAAATTGGCATCTGTGATAATGACCTGTCTGGCATCCAGGCACTCAGCAACGATACCGGTGTTTTCTAAATTAGCCGTTAAGATGTTGGCTGAAAAACGTTCACCATAGCTGAGTAGCTCATCCTGCCACTGTAAGAATCGGGCAGGATCTTTTGTGAATTGGGTTAGGGTTTGCTTGAGTTGTGCAGAAATTACTTCAATTTTGTTTTGCAGTTCGCTCGGTGTATCCAACGCCAGTTCCTGAATAACGTGCTGGTGGTGATCCAGGATCTGCTTCAATTTCAAGTCAACCCCCTGATTGTCCTGAAGGGATTTTGCCAAGCCAAGGAGTTGATCAGTAATGCCACTCAAAGCAGAGACCACAATAAACACCTCATGGTCAGCTCCAATATTCTGCTGAATGATCCGCGTAACGCGCTGGATGCACGAACCATCAGCAACTGAGCTACCACCAAACTTCAGGATCTTCTTCATAGCTGAATACCGTTTCGCAAACTGACCTAGTGTCGTGTCAATCGTGTAGTGTGTAATAAGTCGCAGGAATTTTTGCGGATAACAAGGCAAATAAATATGAGTATAGCCATAGCTATGGTTGATTTATTTAACGCAGTTAGGCGCAAAAAGGACAAGACTTGGTTGCG